>NZ_JAHHUL010000022.1 GCF_019008365.1 Phosphitispora fastidiosa
AGAACGAAAGGGAACTGGTGTTCGGGGAAAATATTCAGAACGGCGATTCATCTCACCACCTGAAGAGGTGGGAGTCTTCTCGCCGCACAGGATAAAAACTTGATATTACTGGGAAATTAGAGGGTTTCTCCCTCTTAATGGAGAAATTTGATGGATATCAAAAGCAAAATTGAAAAGGATGTGCAAGATGGCTAAGAGTAACAAGAACAATAACGAAGAACCAATCGAAAAACAGCTTTGGAAGGCGGCAGACAAACTGAGAAAGAATATTGATGCAGCCGAATACAAACATATTATTTTGGGTCTGATTTTTTTACGATATATATCTGATGCCTTTGAAGAATTATACCGGAAATTAGCAGCAGGTGAAGGGGACTTTGCCGGCGCTGACCCTGAAGACAAAGACGAATATAAAGCGGAAAATGTCTTTTTTGTCCCGGAAAAGGCACGCTGGTCTTACCTGCAGTCAAGGGCAAAACTGCCGGAAATCGGTAAAGACGTTGATGGAGCAATGGATGCGATTGAAAAAGAAAACCCGTCCCTTAAGGACGTTTTACCGAAAGTTTTTGCAAGAGGTAACCTTGACCCCGCAAATTTGGGCGGGTTGATTGATTTAGTCGGAAACATTGCCCTGGGTCATGCCAAAGCCAGGAGCGCCGACATTCTGGGTCATGTTTTCGAATATTTCCTCGGCGAATTTGCCTTAGCCGAAGGGAAAAAGGGTGGACAGTTTTACACCCCAAGAAGTGTTGTCGAGCTATTGGTAGAAATGCTGGAGCCTTACAAAGGAAGGGTTTTTGACCCTTGCTGCGGCTCAGGCGGAATGTTTGTGCAATCGGAAAAATTTGTCCAGGACCACCAGGGAAAAGTAAACGACATCTCCATTTACGGACAGGAGAGCAACCAAACAACCTGGCGTTTGGCAAGAATGAACCTGGCCATCAGGGGGATTGACAGTTCACAGGTGAAATGGAACAATGAAGGTTCTTTTTTAAATGACAGTCATAAAGACTTAAAGGCCGACTATGTCATTGCCAACCCACCTTTCAATGACAGTGACTGGAGCGGTGATTTACTTAGAAAAGACGGCAGATGGAAGTATGGTACGCCGCCCACCGGAAATGCCAACTATGCCTGGATACAGCACTTCATCTATCACCTCAGTCCCAGTGGACAAGCCGGGTTTGTCCTGGCCAAAGGGGCTTTGACCTCCAAGAGTTCCGGTGAAGGTGATATCAGAAAAGGACTTATTGAAGCCCGGTTGGTTGACTGTATTGTGAATCTTCCGGCAAAACTCTTTTTGAATACACAGATTCCGGCCAGTTTGTGGTTTGTGAGCAGGAACAAAGCAAACGGTAAATTCCGGAACAGAGTTGATGAAATTCTGTTCATTGATGCCCGGAATATGGGACATCTGATAAACAGAAGAACACGGGAGTTATCGCAAGAAGATATTAAAACAATAGCGGATACTTACCATAATTGGCGTAATCCTGATGGCAATTATGAAGACATAAAAGGCTTTTGTAATTCTGTATCTATTGAAAGGGTCAGGGAACTGGATTATGTGCTGACACCGGGCAGATATGTCGGTCTGCCTGAGGAGGAAGATGATTTTAATTTTGAAGAAAGATTTACAGACCTGAAGAAAGAGTTTATCGAACAGCTTAAAGAAGAAGAAAGGCTGAATGCCTTAATCCTTGAAAATCTTGCCAGGGTGGTGATTGGTAATGGCAACGATAAATAATATGAATGAAGTGCTGATGTATCAAACCGAAGATGGACAAACCAAAATTGAAGTGAGAATGGAAGACGAAACTGTCTGGCTTACTCAAGCACAAATGGTAAATTTGTTTCAAACAACAAAACAGAACATCAGCTTACATATTAACAATATTTTTAAAGAAGGCGAACTAAGTCAAAAGGCAGTTGTCAAGGAATACTTGACAACTGCCTCAGATAAGAAAAAATACAAAACAAAGTTTTATAACCTTGATGTTATAATTTCGGTAGGATACCGGGTGAAATCCCATCGGGGTACACAATTCAGGATTTGGGCCACCCAAAGGCTTAAAGAATATATCATCAAAGGGTTTACCATGAATGATGACCTGCTGAAGCAGGCAGATGGGGGTAATTACTTCAAGGAATTACTTGCCCGCATCAGGGATATACGGTCTTCGGAAAAGGTTTTCTGGCGGCAGGTTCTGGATATTTACGCCACCAGTATTGATTATGATTCCAGGGCTAAGGTTACCCAAACTTTTTTTAAAACAGTGCAGAACAAAATGCACTGGGCAACTCACGGGCATACTGCGGCAGAAATAATTGCCGGCAGGGCTGATGGGACTAAAGATAACATGGGTATGACCAACTTTACAGGAAGCAGACCCAGCCTTGAGGAAGCAAAGGTGGCTAAAAATTATCTCAATGAACAGGAACTGGATGTCTTAAACCGCATTGTTTCCATGTACCTGGATTTTGCCGAACTTCAGGCTTTAAATGGCAGGCCGATGTATATGACTGACTGGGCTAAAAAGCTGGATGATTTCCTGCGGACCAGTGAGCGGGACATACTCACCCACAGCGGCACGGTTTCCCATGCTGAGGCGCTGGAAAAAGCCCGTCGGGAGTATGATATATACCGGGAGCGGATCAAAGAACTGCCTACTCAGGTAGAAAAGCACTTTCTTGAAGCTGAGAAAAAACTGAAGAAGCTGGCGAAAAAGGCTGATAAGTAAGGCAGTTGAGAGAGGTTATAGAAAGATGTGCCAGGGTGGTGTGCAAGAATGGCTAAGATCAATGTGATGAATAAGGAAATATCATTTTATACCGTCAATGAAGATGATTATATCTGCATTACGGATATTGCAAAGTATAAAAAGGAAGATGGTTCTGATGACATTATTAGAAACTGGATTCGAAATCGCAATACAATTGAATTTTTAGGTATATGGGAGCAGCTTAACAACCCGGATTTTAAACCCGTCGAATTCGACGGGTTTAGAAAGATGGCTGGGCTTAACAGTTTTACCCTTACTCCTAAGCAATGGATAGAAACCACTAACGCTATTGGGATAATCTCTAAATCTGGCCGGTACGGCGGGACATATGCTCACAAAGATATTGCTTTTGAATTTGCCTCATGGATATCGGTTGAATTCAAACTGTATCTTATTAAAGAGTTTCAGCGTCTTAAAGACCAGGAAAGAAAACAGCTCGGCTGGGATATCAGAAGAAACCTGGCCAAAATAAACTACCGTATTCACACAGATGCCATTAAGGAAAACCTTATCCCGGCTAAGCTGAGTAAAGCGCAGATCAACTATATTTATGCATCTGAGGCGGATATATTAAATATGGCGCTTTTTGGCATAACAGCAGCCCAGTGGAGGGATGAAAACCCTGACAAGAAGGGGAATATCAGGGACTACGTCAATGTTTCCCAGTTGGTCTGCCTGGCTAATCTGGAAAATCTTAATGCTCTTTTTATCAATGAAGGACTACCACAAGAAATCCGTTTGGACAGGCTGAATAAAATTGCCATTCAGCAAATGCGAATTTTAGCTGACGGTTCAAGGCTTAAAAGGCTGGAGGGCAGTAAAGATGAGTGAGTGGAAGAAATGTAAGTTGGGGGAAGTGGCAGAAGAACACAAAAAGGCGATTATATCAGGCCCTTTTGGCTCTAATATTAGCAGTAAATACTTTATTGAATCAGGGATCCCGGTTATTCGAGGAAATAACCTTTCTTTAGATGTAGGGCAAAAATTTATTGATGAAGGTTTTGTATTTATTTCAGAGAAAAAAGCGGATGAACTAGGAACTTGGGCTGAAAAAGATGACTTGATTTTTACTGCAGCAGGTACGATAGGGCAAGTAGGACTTTTACAGGGGAAGGAGAGATTTAACCGCTATATTATATCAAACAAACAACTTAGAGTTACATTAAACAAAGATTTAATTGAGCCATTATTTGCATATTATTGGTTTTCAAGTCCAAAAATGACCGAAACAATAATAAATAGTGACACGGGTTCAACTATACCACTTATTAATTTGTCTGTTCTTAAGGCTTTACCCATCCTTTTGCCGTCCCTCCCCGAACAAAAGGCCATAGCCTTCGTTCTGGGCAGTCTTGATGATAAAATAGACCTTCTTCACCGTCAGAATAAAAACCTTGAAGCAATGGCGGAAACGCTTTTTCGGCAGTGGTTTGTGGAGGAAACAGAAGAGGATTGGGAGAACACGACACTTGCAAATATGGTGGAATGTGCTAATACTGGTTTGGATGCGATAAGAAGGGCACCAATTGTTGAACAAGATACTGGGATTAAGTGTTTAAGAATTCAGGATATTTCTCAACAAAAGAATTTCTCTAAATGGGGTAATGCAAGGGTAACCTATAAAGATTTTGAAAAAGCAAGATTAAAAGTTGGAGACATAATTATGGCAAGGACTTGTTCACCAGGCATTATTTACTTTACTCGTGAAGATTTAAATGCTGTATTTAATAATGGTTTAGCAAGAATAAGACCAAATAAGGAAAAAACATATTCTATTTTCCTCTATTATTTATTCAAAACCGATGATTTTTTAGAACATATCTATGGAATATCTGACGGAACTTCTGTTCAACTAAACATGAAAATAGGGGATTTACTCAGCTTCAAAGTGAAATTTCCTCCTAAACATATTCAGGCTGGGTATTATCCTATGTTTAAGAAAATTGATGATAAAATATTATATAATAAATCCCAAATCCACACCCTCGAAAATCTGCGGCATACTTTATTGCCAAAAATTATGGGTGGAGAAGTTCAAGTTGAATATGAAATCAAATGAGGTTGTGATTAATGGAGAAACTGAGAAAAATAATTGAGCAATATGGAAGGTGGTCAGATTTATCAACCTATATTGATAGAATTGAAGCACATATCACAACCGATTTTAGCCTTTCATTAGAAAATGCAAAAGCTTTATTAGAAACCATTTCTAAAGAAATTTGCTGTTCAAAAGATATAGAGATCGGCGTAAATATAAGATTTCACAATATATTAAAAAAAGCTTTTAGTGCTTTTGGTTACAACAACAGTAGCTTGACCACTCAAATTTCATCTGCTTTAATAACAATTGGTCAACAAATGGGTGAACTAAGAAATGAGATTGGAGTGACATCCCATGGGAAACCCTTGGAAAAATTGAAGGAACGTAATTTTCTTGTTGATGAACTAACAAAAGAATTTCTTATAGACTCGACAATGATTGTTGCATGCTTTCTAATCAGAGCTTTTGAAAATGAAAATCCAAGGATCAAAAATGAAATTGTCGAAACTAAAGTATTGTATATTGAAAATGAAGATTTTAACGAATTCTGGGATGATGTGTATGGCGATTTTGTAATGGGTGATTATTCATATACAGCGAGTGAAATTTTATATCATGTTGACCACCCTGCCTACTCAACAGAGCAAAAAGCTTTTATCGAAAGCGAAGAAGGTGAAGATGGTGAATAATAAAATAACTGAAAACACCATAGAGCAGTTTGCCATCGAATTATTGGAGAAATTAGGCTATCACTACATCTACGCCCCGGATATCGCCCCTGACAGCGATACCCCGGAAAGGCAGTCCTTTGAAGATGTGCTGCTGGTGGAACGCCTGCATACAGCTATTGGCAGGATAAACCCCATGATTCCGCCCGATGTCCGGGAAGAGGCCGTCAAACAAATCCAGCGTCTCAACTCACCGGAACTGATAGCCAATAACGAGGCATTTCACCGGATGTTCACCGAAGGAATAAAAGTAAGCTGGCAAAAGGACGGAAACAACAGGGGAGACATAGTCTGGCTGATTGATTTTAAATACCCCGATAACAATGATTTTATTGTTGCCAATCAGTTTTCGGTAATAGAGAACGGAGTAAATAAACGCCCAGATATTATTCTTTTTGTAAACGGACTGCCTTTAGCTGTTATTGAACTCAAAAATCCTGCTGATGAAAATGCCACCATAAACGCCGCTTACCGCCAGATGCAAACCTACCTGCAAGCTATTCCAAGTCTTTTCACTTACAACGGTCTTATAGTTATATCCGATGGTTTGGAAGCAAAAGCAGGTTCACTGTCTGCCGCTTTAAGCCGTTTTATGACCTGGAAATCATTTGACGGTAAAACAGAGGCATCGCCATTAATCGGGCAATTGGAAACGCTGATTAAAGGAATGCTTAATCAGGAAACACTGTTAGATCTGCTTCGCCATTTTATTGTATTTGAAAAATCAAAAAAAGAAGACCAAGAAACCGGCATTATCACTATCCAGACAGTAAAAAAATTGGCTGCTTATCACCAGTATTACGCGGTAAACAGGGCAGTAGAATCCACCTTAAGAGCTGCAGGATTTTCACCATCGTCAATCGGAAATATTGCTAAGGAATCACCCGAAAGTTACGGTGTGCCGGGTGTCAAGCTGCAGCCTGCCGGAGACCGTAAGGGCGGCGTGGTCTGGCATACCCAGGGAAGCGGAAAATCCTTGTCGATGGTGTTTTATACCGGGAAAATCGTACTTGTGATGGAAAATCCGACCGTTGTGGTGATAACGGACCGCAATGATTTGGATGACCAGTTGTTTGATACATTCGCTTCTGCAAAACAGCTTCTCAGGCAGGAACCCGTTCAGGCAGAAAACAGGGAACATCTGAAAGAACTTTTAAGAGTGGCCTCCGGTGGCGTGGTTTTTACAACAATTCAGAAGTTCCAGCCGGATGAAGGCAATGTTTACGAACGGCTTTCAGACAGGAAAAATATCATTGTCATTGCCGACGAAGCCCACCGGACACAATACGGTTTTAAAGCCAAAACTGTTGATGATAAGGACGAACAGGGAAATGTAATCGGCCAAAAAACTGTTTATGGTTTCGCAAAATATTTGCGTGATGCCCTGCCCCATGCATCTTACCTCGGGTTTACCGGAACTCCTATCGAGAGCACAGATGTAAATACACCTGCCGTTTTCGGCAATTATGTTGATGTTTACGACATTTCACAGGCTGTTGACGATGGGGCAACTGTAAGGATTTATTACGAAAGCAGACTAGCTAAGATTTATCTTAGCGAAGAAGGTAAAAAGCTGGTTGCCGATTTGGATGATGAACTGCGTGAGGATGATTTGAATGAGGCCCAAAAGGCCAAGACAAAATGGACCCAATTGGAGGCCCTGATTGGGAGTGAAAACCGGATTAGGCAGGTTGCCCGGGATATTGTTGACCATTTCGAGCAAAGACAGGAAGTGTTTGAAGGTAAGGGCATGGTTGTTTCCATGTCAAGAAGGATTGCCGCCGACTTATATGATGAAATCATTAAAATCAAACCACATTGGCACAGTGACGATTTGAAAAAAGGCATCATCAAAGTGGTGATGACTTCAGCCTCATCCGATGGACCGAAGATATCAAAGCACCACACGACAAAAGAGCAGAGACGGGTATTGGCAGATAGGATGAAAGACCCGGGAGATGAGTTGAAACTGGTCATTGTGCGGGACATGTGGCTGACAGGTTTTGATGTTCCTTCATTACATACTCTATACATTGATAAACCTATGAAAGGCCATAACCTAATGCAGGCTATTGCCAGGGTAAACAGGGTTTATAAAGACAAGCCCGGCGGCCTGGTAGTGGATTACCTTGGCATTGCCTCAGACCTGAAAAAGGCGCTGGCTTTCTATTCTGACAGCGGTGGAAAAGGTGACCCGGCAATTACCCAGGAAAAAGCCGTAAGATTAATGCTGGAAAAACTGGAAGTTGTTTCTCAAATGTATCATGGATTTTCATATGAGGATTATTTTGATGCAGATACGTCAAAAAAACTGTCCCTTATCCTGGCAGCTGAGGAATATATCCTGGATCTGGAAAACGGCAAAAAAAGATATATTGATGAAGTGACAAAATTATCAAGGGCCTTTACAATTGCCATTCCCCATGAACAGGCCCTGGATGTGAAAGATGAGGTCTCATTCTTCCAGGCTGTAAAGTCCAGATTATCCAAATTTGATAGCGCCGGAGCAGGCAGAACAAACGAAGAAATTGAGACTGCTATCAAACAGGTAATTGATAAAGCCTTGGTAACTGAGCGGGTAATCGATGTTTTTGACGCGGCTGGGATTAAAAAACCGGATATTTCCATACTTTCAGAAGAATTTCTTATGGAAGTCAAAAATATGGAGCACAAAAATATAGCTCTTGAAGTCCTTAAAAAACTGCTCAATGATGAGATAAAATCAAGGACCAAAAAGAACTTGATACAAAGCAAGGCTTTAATGGAAATGCTGGAAAACTCAATTAAAAAATATCATAATAAGATAATAACTGCAGCAGAAGTTATTGAAGAATTGATTTCACTGGGCAAAGATATTCAAAAAATGGACAAAGAGCATCAGGAAATGGGGTTGTCCGAATATGAGTATGCCTTTTACACAGCCATTGCCAACAACAAAAGCGCCAGGGAATTAATGCAAAAAGATAAATTGAGAGAATTGGCTGTGGTCCTCTATGAAAAAGTGAAAGGAAATGCATCAATTGACTGGACAATAAAAGAAAGTGTCAAAGCAAAATTAAAAGTGATCGTCAAACGGACTTTAAGGCAGTATGGTTACCCCCCCGATATGCAGAAACTGGCCACGGAAACGGTATTAAAACAGGCTGAACTGATTGCAGAGGATTTAAGCCATACAGGATAAAGACTTTGAGATTTTCGTCTTTTGTAGTTTTTTACTGTTAAACCCGCCATTATTTGTCTATATTATAATTGGTCTAATGACAACAAAAAATGACAGGCAAAAGGAGTAATTATGAGATCTGTTATCTTCTTCTTTGTTGTGGCAATAATTATTTTTATTTATGGGGCATTTAATTACTATATAGGTTACCGGGGGTGGCATTCCCTGGGGAACAGCATTTCCTTTTTGAACCGCCGGGTATATTGGGTTATTTTCTGGCTTCTGGTGGCAGCATACCCGGCTGCCCAGATGGGCCAGCGGTTTCTTCCTGCAGGGATAGGCAGAGGGCTGACAATTAGCGGAGCTTACTGGACGGCAGCCATGTTTTATTTCCTGCTGATAATACTGGTAATCGATGCTGTCCGGCTGCTTGACAGGTTTTTTTATATCCTGCCGCAGGTAGTCAGGGAAAATCCCCTGGCACCGCCGGTTACCGGTGGCGTGGTGCTGGCCATAGTAGCAGCCATCCTTATTTATGGTACATTTAATGCCCTTAACCCCGTGATAACCAGGTATGACCTCACTATTGACAAAACGTCCGGCTCAGTGGAGAAACTGGATATTATCATGGTTTCCGATATTCACCTGGGTTCAATTGTACGTACCGGACGGCTGCAGAAATTGGCTGAGGAGGTTGGGCGTGTAAAACCTGACCTGATTCTTCTTTCCGGTGACATTGTTGATGAAAGTATGGAGCCCTTGGAAGTTGACAATATGGTAAAGGTCTTTGAAAAGATGACGGCACGTTACGGCAAGTTCGCTGTTCCGGGGAATCACGAGTATATCAGCGGTCACGTCGATGCTGCCTTCCGCTACCTGGAACAGGGCGGTTTCCGTGTCCTCAGGGATGAGTATGTAAAAGTTGCCGACAGTTTCTATATAGTAGGCAGGGATAACAGCAGCCACCAGGCACCACGAACGAAACGGCAGGAATTATCGGCACTGATGGGGGGGGTAGAGCGCACCCTCCCGGTTATTTTGCTAGACCACGAACCTGTTGACCTGGAAAATGCCAGGGAAAACGGTGTTGACCTGCAGTTATCGGGACATACCCACCGCGGGCAGTTGTTTCCCAATAACCTGATTACAGGAAAAATCTACGAACAGGACTGGGGACTGCTGCAAAAAGGCGTCCTGAACCTGATTGTGTCATCAGGATATGGGACCTGGGGGCCACCTATCCGTATCGGGAATAAACCGGAGATAGTAGAGATTACAGTAAGGTTTCCTTAAAGGATTCTTACCTTATATTCTCTCAGCCAGATATCTGTCTGGATCAGGTAAGCGAATAGCTGCGGGCCTGTCATTAGCTGACCGAACCAGGGCCTGTCAAAGACATCTGCTTTTGCTGCAGCCATTTTCCTAATCTGTTTTATATTGATTAGATCAAGCAGGGGTGAAGCAGGGTCACTGATTCTGGTAAGTAAAGCGTCCCTGACAGCGATCAGGTAACCGGGATTATGGGTTTTCGGATATGGGCTCTTGCGGCGGTACAATACCTCTTGTGGGAGGATACCCTGAAGGGCGCGCCGCAGCAGGCCCTTTTCAATATTGTTACAGGTTTTCATCTTCCAGGGGACATTCCAGACATACTCAACTATCCTATGGTCACAGAAGGGTACCCGGACCTCCAGTCCCGTGGCCATACTCATCCTGTCCTTGCGTTCCAAGAGAGTCTGCATAAACCAGTGAAAATTAAGGTAAAACATCTGACGCCTTTCTGCCTCACGGGGGGACTCTCCCGGGAGGGGCGGGGTTGCGGCAGATGTTTCCCGGTAACGCCTTGCCATATATTCTGCGGGTTTTAACTGTGCTGTCAGTTCAGGGGCGAAAACCTTCATTTTTGTCGCAATTTTTGCCGACCAGGGGAAGGTGTCTGCTTGCAGATCTTGCGGGTTGTGATACCACGGGTAGCCCCCGAATATTTCATCAGCACATTCTCCGGAGAGGGCCACTGTGTGCCTTTTTTTTATTTCACGGCAGAACAGGTAAAGGGAGGAATCGATATCGGCCATTCCGGGCAGGTCCCGTGCCGTTGTGGCCATACTGAGGGAGTCAACCAGATCCGGTGTGTCAAAGTATATAGAATTATGTGATGTATTGAGATGCTCTGAGACATACTGTACCCAGTCGGAGTCAGAATTGGGCTGGAACCTGCCGGGTTTGAAATGACGGTCGTTGTCGACATAGTCTATTGAATAGGTATTCAGGTTTTCCCTCCCTTCACTCAGGTACTGTTTCGCTGCCACAGCGGTGATGGCACTGGAATCAACTCCGCCCGACAGAAAGGTACAGACTGGGACATCGGAAACCAGCTGCCTCCTGATGGCATCAGTGACTAAATGACGGACTTTTGCTGCCGTTGTCTCCAGGTCATCTTCATGTGGTTTGCTCTCCAGTTCCCAGTATTTTTTAATCCAAGTACCTTTCCTGGCAAATAACAGGGAATGACCAGGTTTGAGTTCTTTGATACCACGGAATACACCATGACCCGGAGTCCGTGCCGGACCAAGGACAAGGACTTCCGCCAGGCCTTCTGTATCCAGCTCAGGGGAAATTTCGGGGTGAGCCAACAGGGCCTTTAGTTCTGAGCCGAACAGAAAGGAACGTCCTCGTTCCGTGTAAAAGAGAGGCTTCACACCCAGGCGGTCTCTGGCAAGGAACAGGCTTTGTTCTGCCTCATTCCAGATACCAAAGGCAAATATTCCGTTGAGCCGTTCCACACAGGCCGGTCCCCATTCAATATATGAGGTCAGCAGCACTTCGGTATCGGAATGTCCCCAAAAGATATGGCCGCGGGATACCAGTTCCCGGCGCAGTTCAGGGGTATTATAGAGTTCACCGTTATAGACGATAACATATTCACGGTTTCCGCTCCTGCGGCTCATGGGCTGGCCTCCGCCGGCAGGGTCAATTACAGTCAGCCTGCGGTGTCCCAGAGCGGCCCTTGGGGACAGCCAATAACCTTCGGCATCGGGGCCGCGGCGGGCCAGGGTTTGTGTCATTGCTGTCAGGATCAGATTTTCTTTAGTCAGGTCTCTGTCCCAGTCTATCCAGCCGGTAATTCCACACATAAAATAATCCTCCTGTTTGCATATACTTTGTCCCAAAACAATGAGGCCACAGGGTATCTCCAATTACCCTGTGGCCTCATTGCCACCAGACCGGCACGGCGCTGTACCGGAGTTTTTGCTTCAGAGGTATTATATGACGTGTGCCGGGGAAAAGTGTCTGGAACACAATATTCAGGCAGCGTATCAGGGATATCTGCAATCATCTCAGAATTAAGTCTGGTCATCCTGCCATCACCTAAATTTCTGCCGGAACCGGGTCCCGGAATACCTGTAGGTTATGTTCTGCCATCAGGCTTTTGAGAGCCTGGTGGCGCTTGATTTTTGCTTCTGTGAAATTTGGTGCGCTCGAAATTAAAGTAGCTGCCCATGCTTTCCTTTGGTCCTCGCTAAAATCAGTGATGACCTGGTCAAAACCGTAAAGATCTGGATGACATTCTAATGGTCCCGCTGATGCCATAATGTGTTCACCGGTCACTTCGAGAAGGTTTCCGGATACCCTGATGTGTTCGTATATTACGGTGCGTTTGGAAATTATATCAATGGCAGGGAGTTTTCCCTTTACAAGAATCTCTGCCAGTAATTCCACCATGTTGATTCCGGTGGAATGAAGCACTGCGGTTGGGGTTTGACTGGGCAGGCGGGCATCAATCTCAATTACTTTGGGAATGTCATTGTCTACCATCACTTCCACATCCATAATCCCGGTCAGGTGCAGGGACTCGGCCAAATTACAGCCGATGCGCCGGAGCTCGGCAGAGACCTGGGGATCAACCAGTTTTCCGGCCAGGACTCTCTTACAGTCATAATCGGGGTCAAACTCCAGTTCGGTTACCTGAAGCGCCAGGGGCTCCCCGTTTAACGCGGCGACCTCCAAAGACAGGGAAGGGCCGTGAACAAACTCCTCAACTACCGGGTTGCCCGGTTGTGATCCCAGTTTCATGAGAAGCTTTTTTAACTCTCGCTCGGTGTTTATGGTCCTTACACCGGTGCTGCCGCTTCCATTAGAAGGTTTAAGAATTGCCGGGAAACGACAATTTGGCCATTTTGCCGGTACCGGGATATTCAATGACTGAAAAAATGCGTTGGAGGTTAGTTTGGAAGAGGAGACGGCATATGCCCTCCGGTCAAAGGCCAGGGGACGGTCAATTTCAAGGGCCAGCTGGTGTACCTTGGCCAGGGTCAGGATGTCTTCATTGGCGGGAATTATCAGGTCCACAGACCGCAACAGTTCACCGGTACGCCTATAATTGTTTATTACATCCAGTACTATAAACTCGTCAGCCAATGATGCTCCGGGGACCTCGGGATTTCTGTCAATGAGCAGGGTTTGGTATCCTGCCTGTTTAGCCAGATAGGCAGATTCAGTTCCCTGCAGCCGTCCTCCAATAATGCCGACTTTCATTAACAACCCCTCCTTTCTGATGTGGCTCCGGTTTTTGCGCCAACAGCCAGTCCTGGTATTCCTGTAGGGAAGCTCTCTTTAGGCCTAATTCTGTTAAAACCCTGGTGACTCCGGATGCAGTGCGGAAACCTGCTTCGATATCGAGAGAGCTTTGTGAAACTCCGGCCAGGCCTGTCCGGGGCGGGATAATCGATGTGACCACATTGGCGCCTGCCTCCAGGCGCTTTTTCAATCCTGTAATCCCTTCAATATCCAGGGAAGCCGGAATCAGGACATTTCCCAGGGCGAGACGCATCACCGCTATTGAGAGGAGTTCCTTTAGCTGTGGCGGGGGACTCTGTCCTGCCAGGGGGGTCCCCCGCTGGGGGACCAGGCTCATGACCCGGGCCTGGTGGACTCCTAAATTCTGCATGGTTAAAATAGATGTGGCAATATCGGTAAAATCTTCACCCACACCCAGCAATATGCCTTCCTCAATGAAAAACCCAAGCCTTTTCGCCAGCAGTTTGGCGGACATCCGATGCTCATATTCCTGCTGCAGGCGGAGCTTTTTGTATAGGTTTTGGTTATGGGTTTCCTGATACAGGGCGTACCAGTCGGCACCCGCCTGTTTCAATTCATAGAGTGACCCGGCAGGGACTAACCCAGGGGAAACCATTACCGGCAGGTCACTGTTTTCTTTCACCTCCCTGACCAGCCTGGTAAGCTCATTGTACCCATCAGGGTTATGGAAAAGGGGGTCTTCACCCATTGTCAGGTCAATCAGGTGAACCCCGGATTCAGCCAGTTCACCTGCTATCCGAACCGTTTCGCCAATACTCTTGCGATAACGGGGACTTTCAGAGTTAGTCATGCGGTAATAACAAAAACTGCAGTTATTCTTGCAGTAGGTGGAAAAATATATGAATCCATATAGGAAGACCTTGTCCTGGAAGTGTTTTGCCCGGACTTCGCGTGCCGCCGCAAAGACCCTGGTATAGTCGGCTTCCTTATTCAAAGTCAGCAGGAACATGATTTCATTGTAGGTAAGGGGTTGAGCATTAATGGCTTTTTGCAGTATCGTGTCAAGGTTCATTATATCTTCCTCCCGTTTATATGTTTGCCCTGTTATATGTTCAGCCTGGCCCCACCAAGGTAAACAAGGCTGCGACCGGCCCGCCTGATCTGAGAAAATCCTTCTTTGGCCATGACGAGTCGTTCCAGTCCAAAGCCAACTCCAACCCATGGTTCGGTAACTTCCCAATTGTTGTCCAACTATAGAAATTTTGTCTGCGAGTATTTCTCTAACTTCCATTCCGGGACACGGCATTTGGGACATGCTCCGGCATACCACTTGTTCCTCAGCCAGCGGGCCACCCTGCTGTGGCGGGAGTTCCTGATTTTAATCTGCTGCCCACAGTGAGTAATCAGTTCAATATAGGCTCCTTTTATTTTGACTGATTTAACTCCATGCAGGATACCGTTCAGGGACGGCCATAGTTTTATTTTTTGAATTATCTCTCCGGGCGGTTGGTGTTTCCTGATACTCATTATCTGTTCACCTCCAGTGAGTGAGGGGCATTGGTCAGCCACCTCACCGGCAGGCGCCGGGATACTGACGAAGTCAGATAACTCCCGGCCTGCCGGCCGGTAAACCGGCTATTTATTCCGCCAGTAATCCAGGCCTAAATCAGTGAGGATTTTAACTGCTTCATCGTATACCCTGAGGTACTCGTCAGTCGGGGTAAGTTTCATGACATCATAGCATTCCTCAAAGGGCTTGCCCTTCGGCGCTGTTTTATAGTCTTTTTCATACAGAGCGACAAGTTTGTCCAGAATCACATTAACCTTTTCAGTTTCCATTCCGGCTACAGCCCGTGCTGCTTCGGCCATCATTCTGGCTTCCAGTCCGGTGGTATAATTGGTGGCCACTCCTTTTGCAGAGGCTACGCCGGAAACAATTTCACGCCCGCTGGCGGTATCCGTAATGGCCTGGGCCGCTGTTTCCAGCAGACACATTACGGTACAGGGGCCGGCCATGGTGTAATACTGATTACCCAGCATCAGATGGGTATTGGCTTCAATTGCCATGGCGCAGTGGCCTGCCACTGCCAGAGCCTCTCTAGCGGTGGTTATGCCCCAACGCACATGGATGGGACCATCCAAATGCCAGGTTGCCTGTGTCATCACAAAGGCATTGATAGTGGTGGCCACGTCAACAATGGTAGTCTCTTCGAGACCACCGGCGTAACCGCCGTAAATCGGCATCTGTTCACACATGATGACATTCCCGGCCAGTATGTAATGAGCACAGAAGGTTAACGCACCTACGTCAATCTTCAACTCATTCAGCTGGGATACCTCATGGCTGTCAGATGGCCGCATGCCACCCGGGAAATCTGCTGCGATTACCCCGGCGGCTGAAAGTGAGGTTTCGTTCCCCTACAAGGCCATGCCCGGGCGGCCTGCTCTTAATTGAGCTGCCCGGACCATAATAGCTTCCGATTTAACGGCAGCTATCTCCCATGGGCTATTGGGAACCGGGTCATGCCCATTGATGGTCTGCAGTACACCGTCTACAATGGTATCTACCAGTGGTTCCTGGGCATATGACTCGTGAACCTGAATGAAATAGTTTTCGGAAACAGGAGCACCTGTCGGGCCGCCTTGAATGACGGGTGGGGTGGCATCGGTGTATTTCCTTCCGGCCAGCTCCACTGCATCTTTACCTTCACCAAGGATAGCCCTGGAGGGAGCGGCATTGATTGAAGCCAGCACCTCTTCTTCGGTATATTTGATAACCCGGCCGGTATCAATACAGTAAATCCCGCATTCCACCAGCATTTCCAAACCGGCCTTAAAAAGGTTGTTAATCAGGGTCTTATCCGTGGGAATGATCATTTTTTTGTCCATTTTGATGCCGTATTTTTCCTTAAGCCGGGTCGCAGTTTGAGGGATTGTTTTATAGTCCCATTCTTTCTCTGCGACCTTGGGGCCGGTTTTAGCCCGGTCAAAAACGTCAAAAACGGTTACCTTTTTTGCTAATGCCATGTTCTGTTACCTCCTCTCAAATGATATTAACTGACCAGTTTCCTGGCCTGTTTGATGGCCTCGGCTGCATTTTCGGCGTACCCGTCGGCGCCAATCTGGTCTACCCATTCCTGGGTTACCGGGGCGCCGCCGAAGAGGCATTTAACCCCGGCCCTAATACCTTCTTCGCCCAATGATGCCAAGATGTCCCGCTGGGCAGGCATTGTAGTGGTCATCAGGGCTGAACCGGCAATAATGTCCACATTAAGCTCTTTGGCCTTAGCCACGACTTCGTCAACCGGGATGTCCCGGCCCAGGTCAATAACTTCAAAGCCGCTGGCGGCAAGCATGGTTTTGACAATATTCTTGCCAACGTCATGGATATCCCCCTGTACCGTGTGTATGAGAACTTTACCCAGTGAGGCTTTATTTTTTTCTTCCACTGAAATGGTGGAAGTCAGTACATTCACTGCGGTTTCAAAGGCTTCAGCAGCAAGCAGAATCTGGGGTACGAAGATTTCACCTTCATCGAATAATTCACTGATGGTATTCATTCCCTGGGAAAGACCCTGTTGAATAGCTTCAATGGGATCCAGGCCTGCTGCCAGAGCTTCTTTTGCAGCTGCTTCGGCCTGACCGGCATCAAACTCTTCGATGGATTTTTGCAGTTTACTTAAGATGTTGTCTTTACTCATTTGTGTCACCTCCTTTCATTCCCGGCTTGATCTCTCGGGCAGCTGCCACCATTGCCAGAAGATTACCGGTGGTAGTGGCGGGGGGGACGGCACAGCCGGGTGAGATTAGAGCTACACCATCCTGATACCCTTTTAGTACTTCCCCGGCGACAGCTTCCGGGGTCCCCTGAAAGAGGGTCTTTACAGGGTCAATGGCGCCGATAATGGGTACTTTAATGCCTTCCTCCCTGAACTTGCCAAGAGCGCCGGGAATATCAACGGTATGCTCAACACTGATGGCAGCAGCGCCTGTTTTGGCGATATCCGGCATCAGGGCATCCAGTTTGCCGCAGATGTGTATAATAGTAGGTGCTTTAATTTGTTCGATTTGCATTTTCTGATAAGGAACCGCCAGTTCCCGAAAAATCTTCGGGCTGATCATATCAAGGGAGGCCATCATGTCTTCCACTACAATTACATCGGCCCCGGCCTCGATAAGTGCATTGGCCAGAACTGTGCCGGCTTTTTCGGCGAATTCAATATATGGCCTGACTGCATCAGGTGTTTTAAAACTTGCCATCAGCAGTTCCGTTATTCCCAACAGACTTGTGGCAATGCTGAAGGGGCCGATGACACCGGCCATTACCACCACCTGATCACCTATATTTTCCTTAAGCAGTTTAACTGCCTTGATTAGCTCAGGAATTCGGCCGCGCTCCAAAAAATCCGCGGGGAATTGGGGGCGATCGCCGATTTTCAATGGGTGAACATTAATACTGGGTAAGTTCGTCTTGCCACCGTCTTTCAGACCGGATCCAAGGGCTTCGGCCTCAAAGGTTTGGCAGTAGGGAACCCGGACGGCGTCCAGCCCCAAAATGGAATAGCCGCCGGCTGCCAGGGCTGCCATTTTGATACCGTCATTATGTGCTTCCGGCCACCCGACCCCCAGTTTTTCCATTTGTTCATACGTAGCATGCTGGTTAACACAGATAACAGGTAAACAATCTGTTTCTTCACCCCGGAGAGCTGCTAAAACCCTTTCCCGGGAAGTCATTTCCAAAGCCATTTTGATCTACCTCCTGTTAAATAAAATTTTTTAATTGGAGGAGAGTCCGGGAGTCCAACCCGGCTGCACAGATTTAGAGTCTGTGTGGTCCTGCCGACCAACCCTCCGTGTTAATAGTATTAATTCCGAATAACTTTTAGTTGGGAATTAAGATAAAATGCCCTAATGATAGAGAATATCTCTCCGTCATTAGGGCTGCAGCGCCCGGGGTTATACACCATTGTAACCTGATGTCAGTAAGAAAAAAAGCGCTTGCCAGAGATGTTAGTCTCCGGAAAGCGCCATTGCTCGATACGTCTGTGTATCATTTGATTTTTGATATTTTAAAGTTTAGCACATAGGAATTATTATTGCAACACTTTTTTTAACGAAGGTTAAAATAGTTTTTAACCATTGGTTAATCTTTAGGTTTAAACTTTGGAAGGTGGGGGGAGGTATTTAATGTATGGTTAAAATAACACCCGAAAAAAACGAAAAAATATGTTGAC
Source organism: Phosphitispora fastidiosa (assembly GCF_019008365.1). Lineage (NCBI taxonomy): Bacteria > Bacillati > Bacillota > Clostridia > Eubacteriales > Peptococcaceae > Phosphitispora > Phosphitispora fastidiosa. Next base: position 18,486 of record NZ_JAHHUL010000022.1, read on the forward strand.
TGGTGAAACTAACCATGCTAAAATAAATCAAAATTAAATATCTGATACGTTGATGTATCTGTTAGCAGTGACGCTTTTTTGGAAGGGATACTTCCTTAAAAGCGTTTTTTATTTTGGATTTTCATACCCCAGGATTCTTTGTAGTATTTTTGGGTTGAGCAAAGATGCTCTCTAGCGGGAATTGGCGCCGATTCCTGAAGGAGAGCATATTTGTTTGATTGGATAAATTAATGTTAGGGGTGACGCCGATGAAGACTTCCAAATTAATTCTAACTTTAACGATGCTGTTAGTATTTGTTTCGCCTGGCATGTCCTGGGCTGCTGACGCTCCGGTGGTTGATACCGGGGATACTACTTTCATTTTAATATCTGCAGCCATGATTTTGTTAATGACTCCCGGTCTGGCACTTTTTTATGGGGGCATGGTGCGTAAAAGGAATGTATTAGGTACCACAATGCAAAGTGTTATTGTGATGGCCTTGATTTCAGTACAATGGGTTGTTATAGGATATACTTTGGCTTTTGGGCCTGATATTGGTGGATTTATTGGTGGATTGGACTGGTTTGGCCTGAAGGGTGTTGGGCTGGATCCAAATCCGGATTATGCGGCAACTATTCCAGCCCAGTTATTTATGGCCTTTCAGATGATGTTTGCCATCATTACGCCGGCTCTTATTTCCGGCGCTGTTGCTGAGAGAATGAGATTTCCGGCCTACATTGTTTTTATTCTGCTTTGGGCAACATTGATTTATGACCCGGTGGCCCACTGGGTATGGGGTGTGGGTGGCTGGATCCGCAGCCTGGGCGCCCTTGATTTTGCCGGTGGTACTGTAGTGCATATAATTTCCGGGGTATCTGCTTTGGTGGCTGCTTTGGTACTTGGAAAGCGTAAAAACCGCGCCAGCGACCCCACCCTGCCGCATAACATTCCAATGGTAGTTTTGGGTGCCGCATTACTCTGGTTTGGCTGGTTTGGTTTCAATGCCGGAAGCGCCCTGGGTGCAACCGGCATTGCTGTGGCAGCTTTTGTAAACACCAATACGGCTGCAGCTGCTGCCGCGTTGGCCTGGTTATTAGTGGAATGGAGGCATCATGGCAAACCTACCGTGCTTGGCCTGGTCAGTGGGGCCATAGCCGGTCTGGTTGCCATTACCCCCGCTGCCGGTTTTGTTACACCGATGGCTGCAATTGTAATTGGTTTAATTTCCGGAGTTCTATGTTACTTCATGATTGCTGTGGTTAAGGGCAAACTTGGTTATGATGATTCTCTTGACGCCTTTGGTATTCACGGCATTGGCGGTACATGGGGGGCTATTGCAACAGGTTTTTTTGCTACCACTTCTGTTAACCCAGGGGGCGCTAACGGACTTTTCTACGGCGATCCTTCGCTGGTAATCAAACAAGTTATTGCTGTAGTGGTTACTTACCTGTTTGCCGCAATTGGCACATTTGTTATCCTGAAAGCGATTGGTCTGGTTTTTGAACTCAGGGTATCCCCCGAGGAGGAAGAAGCAGGTTTGGATATCACCCAGCATGGTGAGGATGCCTATCGGGATTTTGCCTCAGGCGGGTCGGCAATCAGAAGCTCGAAAGTATCCGGCCATACTCCGGTGATTCAAGCAAAGTCTATTAATTAGGAGGTGTTACCTTATGAAAAAGATTGAGGCCATTATTCGTCCCTCTAAACTGGATGATATCAAAGATGCCCTGGGCAAATTTGGTGTTCATGGCATGACAGTAACCGAAGTAATCGGATGTGGTTTGCAAAAAGGTAAAAAGGAGGTTTACAGGGGCACTGAGTATACAATTGACCTTTTACCCAAGATAAAAGTGGAAATTGTTATCAAGGATAAATGGGTTGACGAGGTTGTCAGGATATTTATCAATACGGCGCGAACCGGTGAAGTAGGTGATGGCAAAATATTTGTTTACCCTGTCGAAAATGCTGTCCGCATTAGAACCGGTGAGGGCGGGGAAGATGCCATTTGAATAAATTTGATGTTGCAATCTTGAAAAACTCTGCTATAATGATTTATATAGATAGTATGTCATCCAAACACAAAATAATAGTGATACAATGAAGTATCAACATGTGGCGAGGAAGCCCTCAGAATTTTAAGCGAAAGCTTTTAATTCGAGGGCTTTTTTATATTATAGCGGGAAAGGAGGGATTGCTTTGGGGGAAGCAAGGGTGGTCATAGCAGACCCGGACGCCCAGTCACGAAAAGCGCTTAAAGCGATACTTAACCAGGCGGGACATCTGGTTACCGGAGAGGCGGAAGACGGTTTAACGGCCCTGAAGCTGATAAGAACCAGACAGCCTGACCTGGTAATTTTAGATGCCAGAATGGCTGTTATGGATGGCTCCGAATTTGCTTATATAGTCGAAGAGGACGGTTTAGCTCCGATAATATTGTTGACTTCCGGAGATCAGTTTGCCATACAAAAAGAAACTGATGAGCAGCAGCTCTTCGCTTATGCTATCAAGCCGGTTACCGAGCAGAGCCTGCTTCCCGTTATTGACATCGTGATCAAGAACTACACGAGAATCAGAACTCTTGAACAGGAGGTATCAAGGCTCAAGGACGTTATTGCAACCAGAAAACTGGTCGAAAAGGCCAAGGGAATTCTGATGGATAGTTATAAGCTGACCGAAAGCGAGGCCTTTAAAAGGATCCAGAAACAGAGCATGAATAAGCGTGTATCGATGAAATCTGTGGCCAAGGCAATCATTCTGGCTCATGAAATAAACATGTAAAAGAATAACCGGGGATACAGGGTTGTATCCGCACTATGGCAATGACGCTTGAAATCAAGGTTTTCAGACCTTTATTTTGGGCGTTTAATTTTTTCTCCAAAAAATAAAAATTTCTGAAAGGTGTGTGTTTACATGGATAAGAAACAAGTATTGGAAAAAGCAAGAGAAATGAATGTAAAGTTCGTCCGCTTGCAGTTTACCGACATTTACGGGGTGATGAAAAACATGGCCATTACTGTTGAACAGCTGGAAAAGGCCCTTGACGGTGAATTAATGTTTGACGGCTCTTCTATCGAAGGCTTTACCCGGATTGAAGAATCCGACATGTACCTGAGACCTGACCCGGATACCTTCCTGGTCTTTCCATGGAGGCCTAAAGATGGCTCGGTTGCCAGACTGATCTGTGATGTTTATATGCCGGACGGAACTCCCTTTGAAGGTGACCCCCGTTATGTCCTCAAAAAGGCCCTTAAGGAAGCGGCTGATATGGGTTACTCCATGTATGTAGGCCCTGAGGCCGAGTTTTTTCTCTTCCTGGTTGATGAACACGGCAGGCCTACTACGGTTACCCATGACACTGCCGGTTACTTTGACCTGACTCCTGTGGACCTGGGTGAAAACGCCCGCCGCGACATGGTGTTAAATCTGGAGCAGATGGGATTTGAAATTGAGGCTTCACACCACGAGGTGGCTCAGGGACAGCATGAAATTGATTTCAAATATGCTGATGCCCTTGATGTTGCTGACAAAGTAATGACTTTTAAGCTGGTTGTCAGGACAATCGCGCAGCGCCACGGACTGCATGCCACCTTTATGCCAAAGCCGATATTTGGGATTAACGGCTCTGGAATGCATATCAACCAGTCACTTTTTAAAAATGGCGCCAACGCCTTTTATGACCCCAATGGCATGAAGAAACTCAGTGAGGAAGCCTATTACTATATTGGCGGTTTATTAAAACATGCTCGCTCCTTTGCTGCCCTAACTAATCCAACAGTGAACTCCTACAAAAGGCTGGTTCCCGGATATGAAGCTCCTGTTTACCTGGCCTGGTCAGCAGCTAACAGAAGCGCCCTGGTACGAATCCCTGCCAAGCGCGGCGCCAGTACCCGTGTTGAGCTGAGAAACCCGGACCCGTCCTGCAATCCGTACCTTGCTATAGCTGCCGCCCTTTCTGCCGGTTTAGACGGTATCAAAAACAAAATCAGTCCTCCCGCAGAAATGGCCGCTAACATATACAATATGACAGCTGCGGAAAGAGATTCTGCCGGAATTCAGAGCCTGCCGGCCAGCCTGGCAGAAGCGGTGGAGGAACTGAAGCAGAACGAGGTTATGAAAAAAATGCTGGGTGAACATGTGTTTAACAAGTTTGTAGCAGGCAAACAGATAGAATGGGATAATTACAGGATAAGAGTCAGTCAGTGGGAAATCGACTCTTATTTAAGCACATATTAATTGTAATTTGAATAGGGGCAGATATGTTCCTCCGGCAGGCTACATCTCCGCCGGCAGCAACTCCCGCTTCGCGGGTCGTTGGCCGGACGGACGACAGACTCTGCCTTCCGGAACACATCTGCCCCTAACTTTATGACTATTAATATATGTTAAATAAGAAGTCTCACGAAAATTGTTCAAGGTCTGGCCTTGGACTTTTTTATATTGACGCTAAAGCCTTCCGGTTTTATAATTATTTATAGGTGTAATTTGCACGCTATGCAAAAATACATATGGTGCAAAACGGTTAGGATGCAGAGCAGAAAAAGGGGAGGGTTTGGATGACTGACCAGACAATGCGGGAACGTAAAAAAGAAGCTACCAAAGCCGGAATTTTAAATGCCGCCATAGAACTGATAAACACAAATGGTTTTACGGCAACCACCATGCAGCATATAGCCGGGAAAGCGGATGTAGCCCTGAGGACCCTCTACAATTATTTTCCTTCCAAAGAATCCATTGTAGCAACATATCTGCATATTGTTGTCGAGGACCAGGCCCGAAAAAGATGGGATCAGATTATCAGCCTGGACTCAACTTATAACCGGCTGCTGGCTATGTGCCGGATATCAGCCCAATGGATGACCGAAAATGCTACTTTAATTGAGGTTTATGCATTAGACCCGCGGCATTACTTTTACGGAGTGGAAACCGATGAAATACCAAGGAGTGGTTATGAGGATTTTGTAGAACAAGTGGTTACCCTGGGGCAGAACCAGGGGGATATTTCCCCTATGTTTTCTGCTGCCGTGATTACTCAGCATTATATGGGTGTTTATTACTCGAATATTCTTACCTGGCTGGGGAACCCCGAGCAGGACTTGCTGGAGATATTTAAAGAGGGGCTGGATGTTTTTTATCAAGGGATAAAAGCAGAAAGTGTTGATGCCGGGGTTGTTCTTGCAGGGATGTTTTTTTGATTCCGGTTAAAGTTTCATGGGAGGGGCTTAAAGATGAAGATAACTGAACTTGCGATTAAACGTCCATCGGCAATGTCGATGATTATAATGTTTTTCGTAGTCATGGGTATGTTTGGCTATTCTAAAATTGGTTCTGACCTGTTTCCGAAGGCTAATATTCCTGTTGTTACCATTATCAGTGTCTACCCCGGCGCGGGGGCGGAGGAAATGGAAAACCAGGTGGTTGATGAGATAGAGGAGGCCGTCTCCTCACTTAGCGGTCTGAAAGACACCAGGTCGTGGATTGCTGAGGGGATAGCCACAACTGTAATGGAATTCACCATGGCCACAGATGTTGACATAGCATCAATGGATGCCCAGAAGGCTGTCGACAGGGTGATGATGAAACTGCCCCAAGACATGGAAAAACCCATTGTCCAGAAGGTGGATATGAATGCTGATCCCGTACTCATCCTGGCGGTTTCCGGAGAACGTCCTTTAAACGAGCTTTATGAGATAGCAAATGATACCGTTAAGGAACGTCTGCAGACAGTACCCGGAGTAGCTTCGATTAATATTGTTGGAGGCAAAAAACAACAGGTCAGGGTAGAGATTGACCGTGTTAAGCTGGAGTCTTACGGCTTGTCTGTTAATCAGGTGGTCGGGCTCTTACGGGCAGAGAATCTCAATGTCCCCAGTGGCAACATCAAGGGGGATACAATGCGTTATGACGTGAGGCTGGTGGGGGAATTCCAATGCCTTGCCGATATTGAAAAACTGCCGGTTCCACTTCCGGCAGGAGCAACTGTCCCGCTTCGGGAAATCGCCTCAGTAAAAAATTCTTTCGCTGAGGTGGAAGAATACAGCCGGCTTAACGACAATGAGGCTGTAGGGCTGATTATTCAGAAACAGAGTGATGCCAGTATTGTCGACACCGCTGAGGGTCTCAGGGATGAACTGGACAGCTTAAAAGCTGTTATGCCGCAGGATATCAATATTGTAGTATCAGACGACAGTTCCACCTTTACTAAAGACTCCCTGGCAGATACACAGCGTACTCTGGTGGAAGGCGTTATTATGACCGGGTTGGTACTCCTGTTTTTCCTTCGGGAATGGCGGTCACTGGTTATAGTAATGCTGGCAATTCCTACATCGATTATCGCTACGTTTATGATGATGTACTTCTTTGGGTATACCTTTAATATGCTGTCACTCATGGGGCTGTCCCTGTGTGTCGGTATCCTGGTTGATGATTCCATTGTGGTTCTGGAAAATATCCACCGTCATTTGAGGATGGGCAAAGACGCTGACACAGCGGCTATAGAGGGGCGTGGGGAAATTGGCATGGCTGCTATTGCCATCACTCTTTCCGATGTGGTGGTCTTTGGACCGATTGCCTTTATGCAGGGTATGGTAGGACAGATGTTTAAACAGTTTGGTCTTACCGTGGTTGTGGCTACCCTGTTCTCACTTTTTGTGTCATTTACCCTTACTCCGATGATGGCTGCCAAGTTTTATAAATATGTTCCCGATAGCGGGCAGAAGAAGAAAAAAAATCGCCTCTGGGAATGGATTGGCAGTAAAACCGGAAGTCTGGGTGAGTTTATAACAGCAATTTACCGGAAGACACTTGTCTGGGCGCTGGATAACCGCTTAAAAGTTATTGCCGTGGTACTCGCAGGTGTAATCGCTTCCCTTTGTCTGATTCCCGTAATCGGCTTCGAATTTATGACCAAGGCTGACCAGGGTAAGTTTAAAGTAACTGTGGAAATGCCGCCGGGAACAACTCTGAACGTAACTGACAAGGTTGTCAGGAACCTGGAAGGCAGGCTGGAAAAGATTCCTGAGGTGTCACATACCTTTTCTACTGTAGGCGGCGGAACCAGTAACACAAGTTTCATCGGTGGCGCCAGTTCACCTCACCTGGCAAGCATCCAGGTAATCCTGAAGCCCAAAAACGAGAGGGACAAAAGTGTCTGGGAAGTTGCCGACATAGCCCGCGGCTGGGAAGATTACCCAGGAGTTACCATAAAAATTCTGGAGGCCCAGATGGCAGGTCTCAATTATATGGAAGCTCCTATTATGGTGGAGATCCGCGGGTCAGATATGAACGTCCTGACAGACCTGGCCGGGAAAGTCCGGGGAATAGTAGAGAAAACACCCGGAACTGATGATGTCTACATGTCATGGGAGGAAAACGCTCAGCCCGAATTCAAGGTGGTTATAGACCGTGACAAGTCATCAGCCATGGGTCTAACCACCGCCGAGGTGGCTCAGGCGATGCGGGCTGCCATGGCCGGTGAGGAGGCCTCAACTGTAACCATTGACAACAAGGAAATGGATATTTGGGTTCAGTTAAGCGATGTCAACCGGAAAAGCCCGGAAGACATAGGAAATATAACTGTTTCCAACCGTTTTGGACAGACATATTTAGTTAAGCAGCTCGCTGACATAATTCCTGCCAAGGGTCCTACCGAAATCAGACATAAAAACAGGTCCCGGATGGTAACAGTCCTGGCAAATTACAAGGGTGAATCTCTGTCAACAATTGTAAACAACATTGAGACCGAAGTTGCCAAACTTGATATACCTAATGGTTATGATATCGGCTATGACGGTGAGATAAAGCAGATGAATGATTCCAATACAGACCTGGCTCAGGCCCTGGTTTTGTCTCTGGTGCTTGTTTATATGATTCTGGTGGTCCTTTATGAATCATTCTTGACCCCTTTTATCCGAATGCTCTCTCTCCCCTGCGGGATTATCGGGGCCATGCTTGCTCTCCTGCTGACGGGCAACACCCTGAACATCCTGTCAATAATAGGCCTAATTATGCTTGAGGGTTTAGCGGCTAAAAACGGTACACTGCTGATTGACTATACCAACACACTGATGGAGAGGGGCGCAAGCCTTAGGGATGCACTGTTGGAGGCAGGGACAACAAGACTCAGGCCTATTTTTATGACTTCAACTACAATGATTTTTGGGATGCTTCCTACTGCCATGGCCCTGGCTGCGGGCTCGGAGATTAGGAGGGGGATGGGTATTGTATTGGTTGGGGGGCTCTTGACCTCCACCATTCTGACCCCCATTTTAATTCCGGTTGCTTATACCCTTTTGGATGACCTGAAACAGCGGCTGATACGGAAAATAAGAAAAAGAAGAGAAAACAGGGCTGCAGTGAGCGGCTAATATTATTGACAAGGTCAATAATATTGAACGCTAAAAATGTTATAGGACAGGGGTAGATGTGTTCCGGAGGGCGGAGTCTGTCGTCCGTCCGGCCCGCGACCGCAAAGCGGGAGCGGCTGCCGGCGGAGATGTCTGGGGGTCCCCCCGATCCGTCGAAGCCCCGGCCTTTCTGAAAGGCCGGGGTTCGGTAACGGATTGGGGGCCCCGCCCGAGGAATTCATCTACCCCTGTCCCTTGGTACATTTTAATATCAAAAATATGGGGTTTGTCAATCAGTTGAGGGGCTGTCTCAGACAGCCCCTGTAACAATGGTTGACAGTTTCCGGTTTTTGGTGTTTAATTAATTTAAAATAGCTCTGGAGGTGGTTTGATGAGTTTTTTCAAGAAGCTGACGGATACTGCCAAGAGTACTGCTAATACACTCAGTTCAAAGTCACAGGAACTTTATACTGCAGGGAGATTGAAAATAGAGCAGACACAAATTGAGGGCAAGATTAAGGACAAGAAAACACAACTGGGAGATCTGGTCTATAAGGCTTTCGCGTCAGGACTGGAACCAGGCAGTGCGGCTGCTGCGGTTTGTGAGGAAATCAAGGACCTGGAAAGACAGGTTGCTGAGCTTGACCAGAAGATGCAGGAAGAACAGGCACAGGGACAGCAGGCCGGACAGCAAGCTGCCGGACAGCAGCCGCCGTTGTCGGAGCAGGCTTCACAACAGTCTGCCGCTGCAGCCAACTGCCCCAGATGTGGGGCTGCGGTTGAGCCGGGAGGCAAATTTTGCCCGGGGTGCGGCGGTCAACTGTAATTACATAGTTATTCGTGTGTCGAAAAATGTCGCTAATTTATTATGGTTGGCGACGTTTTTTTCAAGACAATAGGAGGTATTTTTGTTACAATATCAGTTAACTGTTGTTGCAAAAATCTGAAAAATACAGAGGTATCATATGGAACAGATTAAGCAAAGCGCTTTAACCGATCACTTTAATCCGGTGTTTTTTACCCTGTGCTTTGGCAGCCCTGTTTGTGCCTTTATAGTATCACTCTTTATAATTAGCGCCATAACCGCATCCGGAGGAGAGACTTCACTTACCGGTCAGTGTCTCACAGAGTTTCTGACGTATTACGACCAATATATGGTGAATGAATTCCTGAAGATATTTTCGAACAATTTTTTTATTGTTGTGCTGCTGGTATATTTCACACCTCTTGCCCTTCTCCTGCGCAGGGTATGGCAGAAATTGCGCAGCCGGAGTGACGATATTTCGGCATTTGAGAAGGTGCTGTTGTACCTGTTCCCAGCTATTTTTCTGATTCGCCAGGCAGTGAACATTGCTGTTATTTTAAACGGGACTTCTACAAGTATCAGCAAAAATGTGATGCTTATCTTTACGGGAATTATTCTCCCGCATGGACTCCCCGAACTGCTTGCAGTAAGCCTGGCCGGTGCAATTGGCATGGAAGTAACCAGAAGGGTACTTTTTTCCAATGTTTCCGGCCCCCTTGTAAAAGCCCGGGTATTGGGGCTATTAGGGGTCTTTACTGCCTTATGCGCTTTTGTTGAGGTATATTTTACTCCGAAGATCTTTTCAATATTAATGGTGGCCACGGGAATCAATTAAATGGCCGGTAAAACCGTCTGGGCGGATACCGGTCATTTAGTTTTTTGCAGTAAATGATATAATATAAGGTATGGTATCAAATTAAAAACGGAGCTGATATCGTGAATCTTGAGGCAATCAAGGATTTAATAAAACCGGTGCTCAAAAGAATGCCCGCTTATTTAAAGCTGGCATGGGCATTATCCAGAGAGCCTTCACTGACAACCGGACAAAAGGCGTTATTGGCTATGGGCGCCTTTTATGCCGTTTCACCGGTTGACCTTGTTCCGGGATTTATCCCGGTTGCAGGACAAATAGATGATATATTGGTTGCTTTAGGAAGTCTTAAAATGGTCCTGAAAGGTCTGCCACCGGAAATCGCAGCCCGCTATCAGACTGAATATGGGATCACAATAGAAGAAATCGACAGTGACCTGGATGCTGCCAAACGAATTTTGGCAGCATTGCTGGGGAAGGCAGTCAAATTATCTGCTAAAGGGATATATCTGACCGGCAGGGCAGGTTTGAGATTGTTAGGAAAACTTGTGAAGCAGCGAAAAATGAAAATATAAAAGCATAAAATTTGGTTGACACAGGAGCAGAGGTTTATTATAATAAAACTATACCAAACGGGTAAACAATATTTTTTTATCTGGAATGTGGACAAAAAATGTATACAAATTAGTAATTAATAGAAGGGGGTACATAATATGGAGTCAAATGAATTTAAAAAAGACATCTTGGAGCAGGGTGCTATCGTACAGAGGGACAGGGAGACCTATGCCATAGCTCCGCATTTACCGGGTGGGATTACTAATACGGCCACCTTGAGAAAACTGGCTGATATCGGTGATAAATACGGATGTAAATTGGTAAAGGTTACCTCTGCGCAGCGGATAGCTTTGGTGGGTCTGAAGGAAGAAGATTTAGAAAACGTTTGGGCCGAGCTTGACATTGAGAAGGGTGCGGCAATAGGATTTTGTGTCCGAAGTGTAAAGATTTGCCCTGGGATTGACTTTTGTAAGAGGGCCAAACAGGACTCTGTCGGAGTTGGCTTGGCCATAGACAGGAAATATCATGGTATGCAGCTGCCAAATAAATTTAAAATTGGTGTCAGCGGTTGTCCGAACTGTTGTGCCGAAAGTGCGGTAAAGGATATTGGAATTGTTGGGACGTCCAATGGTTTCAAGGTTATGGCCGGCGGAAATGCAGGCGGGCAGCCGAGAATTGCTGATACAATTTGTGAAGGGAAGAGCGCCGAGGAGGTCTTGGAAATAGTTGACAGTATCATCACCCTGTATCAAAAGGCGGCCCGTAAAGGGCAGCGCCTTAGCAAATTCATCGACAAGGTTGGTATAGACAGCCTGACCAGGTTTATTGACATACCTGCCGGGGAGAAAGGAAAAGCTATGGAGGAAATAAGCCAGATGAACTCTTAAATAAAAAAGGGGGACTTCAAAATGACAGAGCTGCATCAGGTTTACAAATGCGGTATATGTGGGAATATAGTTGCGATGGTGCATACCGGAAAAGGGCAGCTAGTGTGTTGTGAGAAGCCGATGGAATTGAAGCAGCCTAATGTTCAGGATGCCAGTGTAGAAAAACATGTACCGGTAGTTGAAATCGCCGGTAACCGAATAAAGGTCAGTGTTGGCAGTGTACTGCACCCGATGGTGGATAAACACTATATTGAATGGATTGAAGTTATCGGGGGTGATAGAACCGAGCGGAAGTTTCTAAAACCGGGAGATGAACCGATAGCTGAGTTTTTTCTGAATTCGGATAATATCGAGGTTAGGGCATACTGCAATTTGCATGGTCTGTGGAAGAAGTAGTGTCAGCATAAAAAACAGGCAGTTCCCTTTTTAGGAACGGCCTGTTTTTTTCTGAAGCTATTTTTACCTTTTACTTAAATTTCACAGTTACATCTTTGGGAAGCGCCAGTCCGGTAGATGCCTCGACTGCTCTTAATATTCCAATGGGAACCGGGCAGGTGAGATGGGGAAGTGTCTCCTGAGCTGCGGCCAGGACCTGGGATTTACCTTTCTTAAACAATTCATCCATTGCATTGACTTCATCCAGCTTTTCCGCCAACTTTTGCACGTGTTTGCATTGACTTTGGATATCGAGTTTACACTGGTATTTAGACTGACTCTCTGCCTGCACATTTGTTGAAAAACCGCAGATTCCTGCATCAATTTCAACTTGGGCCATATTTCTCATCTCCTCTGCATTATTTTAGAAACATAGGGGGTACGGGTATGTGTTCCCTAGATATTATGTTTCTATTTTAAGCATTCACAAACCATATGTCAATCAAAAACAATGGTTTTTAGCTCTCTATGGGTATCCAAAAAATACATCCAAAGAGCTATTGACAAGGCAAAAAGGATGGTGATAAAATATAGGCATACCCGGTAGGGGTATAGGCGATTCGAAAGGGGTGAAGTTATATGGCCATTGCCAAAATCGACCTAAATTTATGTGAGAAGTGTGCAGTATGTGATGCCATGCTGGCATGTCCCATAGATGCTATAACTCATCACTGGGCTGAGGACCTTGTTCACAACGGTCCTGTGGAAATAGATACTAAAAGGTGTCTCGGCTGCGGCAAGTGTGAAAGGGTATGCCGCGGCAAGGCAATTACAATGAGCTAGCTGAACTCACTTAATATAGATTCTTGACCCCGGGCCCAGCATCCCGGGATTTCTTTTTCTTAAAACAGAAAATGGGGAAATGTTTCCCCATTTTCTTTAAATAGATTGATGTTTAGTTAGTGAACCACTGGGTCCAGAAGTGGTGGTAGCTGCCGGCGGTTGTGTATGCATAGCCGACACCGATTTTATTGAATTTGGAACTCATTATATTTGCCTTATGTCCGGGGCTGTTCATCCAGGCGCGGACAACAGATTCGGGTGATGTCTGGCCTGAGGCAATGTTTTCACCTGCATAGCGGTAACTGATACCAAAGGTCTTCATCATTGCAAAGGGTGAACCATACGTAGGTGATGTATGACTGAAGTACCTGTTATTAACCATGTCTTGTGATTTTGCCGTAGCGCCTTTCATGAGCAGAGTGTTGGCAGCCAGAGGATGCAAACCTGCTTTTTGGCGCTCTATGTTAACCAGCTCAACTACTCTTTTCTGGAATGCACTCATTTGGTATCCGGGTGCAGGAGCAGGAGCCGGTTCTGGAGCAGGAGCCGGTTCTGGAGCAGGAGCCGGAGCAGGTGCCGGTTCAGGTTTTGGAGCAGGTGCAGGAGTTGGAGCCGGAGCCGGTTGTGGAGTCTGTGAAGCCCTGATTTTGTATATTAGACTCCATACCGATTGAAACGAGGCCGAGTTGTATGTAGCCGCATAGACAGGAGTCACAAAGGCAGCTGACAGGAACATGGTTACAACGAGAAGGGACAGTATTCTTTTCAATTTCATTGTAGTCTCCTTTCAAATCAAAAAATTTGCGGAATTTTTTTGGATCATTTGCGGGTACTGCCGATTTTGAAAATATGGTACCACTTATCCGGCGCATCACCTCCTTTACGAAATTAAATATTAGTAAACTAGTGTAATGTTAACATAAAAAGCCTTTTTTATATGTTTCAACCATCATTTACTGATTCCCTTTAAGTAAAATTTGCCAGTGTTTACAGAGGAAATACCGATTAACTCCGTGTTGACATAATATAAGGAGCGCCCCTAGGAGCGCTCCTTATAATGGTCAATGTTTAGCTGGTAAACCACTGGGTCCAGAAGTGATGATAGCTGCCACCAGTTGTATATGCATAGCCGACACCGATTTTATTAAATTTGGAACTCATGATGTTTGCCCTGTGTCCGGGACTGTTCATCCAGGCACGGACAACAGATTCGGGAGATGCTTGGCCTGAGGCAATGTTTTCTCCCGCATAACGATAACTGATGCCAAAGGTTTTCATCATGTTAAACGGTGAACCATATTTCGGCGAATTATGGCTGAAGTATCCATTATCAACCATGTCCTGTGATTTTGCCGTAGCGCCTTTCATCAGGAGCGGGTCTGCAGACAGAGGCTGAAGGCCTTCTTGTTGACGTTCAATGTTAACCAGTTCGACCACTCTTTTCTGAAATTGACTGAACTGTTGTCCGGCGACTGGTTTCTGCTGCGGCTCCGGCTGTGGTTCGGGTTTTGGCTGTGGCTGCGGAACCGGTTGCGGCTCCGGCTGTGGTTCAGGTTTTGGCTGTGGCGCCGGAACATCAGCTGTGGCTGGAGAAGGTGCAGAGTCTTGACCATTAATCATGTCCTGAACATGGTTCCAGATAGACTGTACATTAGGGGCCGGCACCTCAATTGAGGCCGCAAAAACCGGAGATACAAAGGTAACTGACAGTAGCAGGGTAGTTGCTAGTAAAGATAGTAATTTTTTAATAATCATTGATCAGTCTCCTTTCATCTAGTAGGATAATGGTGTACATGGTAACGGCAGGAAAATGAAAGATTTCACAATTCCAGTCATATCACTAGTCACAACCATACACTAAATCACAACCATACACTAAATCACAGCCATATCAATAATAAAGCACCTCTTCTTAACTCCGACAGGAATTAATGGCAGCGGTGCGGACTTAATGATAACTTTCTTGATGGTGAAATTCAAGGCTTTTCAGCAAATACCTTCAAGTAAATAATGGATACCATATTACGGAGGGGCTTGCCGAATATCACATCAAAGTATACAATAATAAGCAATAAAATAAGTATTGCATTTGACGTGATTTGTGATATAATTGTTACCAGATAAGAGGATGGTTTATCTTAAAATAAATATCCCGGATACAATGATGTATCATTTTGGGAATCTGAGCAACGGCGCTCACGAATGACAGGGTGTATAAACCTGTTTTTGTGGGCGCTTTATTATTGATCTGAAGCTTATTGTTCATATAAGATTTTTTGGAAGGGAGGGGCAATCTTTTTAAGCTGTTTCTCATGCAGCAATACTTTTAATACTTATATAGAAAGGTGTGTTAACAATGACGTTAACCAAAGAAGATGTTTTACTAAGGGCAAAAGAAGCTGATGTTAAGTTTATCCGGCTGCAGTTTACAGATATCTTCGGGGTTTTGAAGAATGTAGCCATTACTATTGAGCAGCTTGAAAAGGCTCTTGACGGGGAAATAATGTTTGACGGCTCATCTATAGAAGGTTTTGTGAGGATAGAAGAGTCTGATATGTACCTTATACCTGATCCCAATTCATTTGCAGTTTTCCCGTGGCGGCCCAGGGAGGGCTCGGTGGCCCGCCTGATCTGTGATGTATACAACTACGATGGGACTCCTTTTGAGGGATGTCCGCGAAATACGCTGAAAAGGGCTCTCGCTGAGGCTGCTGAGATGGGCTTCAGTATGAATGTGGGTCCTGAAGCTGAATTTTTCCTCTTCCATACCGATGCTGAGGGTAAACCGACCACAATAACCCATGATAAAGCAGGGTATTTTGACCTTACCCCTGTGGACCTCGGTGAAAATGCCCGCCGGGACATGGTTATGACCCTTGAGGAGCTTGGTTTTGAAATTGAGGCCTCACATCATGAGGTAGCTCCGGGGCAGCATGAGATAGATTTTAAATATGATGATGCCCTGGATATTGCAGACAAAGTTATGACTTTCAAATTCGTGGTGCGTACCGTTGCCCAGCGTCATGGACTTCATGCAACCTTTATGCCGAAACCCATTTATGGTATTAACGGGTCGGGAATGCACCTCAATATGTCACTGTTTTCGGGAGAAAACAATGCGTTTTATGACCCCAACACCCCTGACCAGTTGAGTGATGTGGCTAAATATTATATTGGCGGCCTGATTAAACATGCCAAGGCCATGGCTGCAATTACCAATCCCACCGTAAATTCATATAAACGTCTGGTTCCGGGATATGAAGCTCCGGTATATATTGCCTGGTCATCCCGGAACAGGAGTCCTTTAATCCGCATCCCGGCGAAGCGAGGTGTCAGTACCAGGATTGAACTGAGAAATCCTGACCCGGCGTGTAACCCGTATCTGGCAATAGCTGTTGCGCTGAAAGCGGGTCTTGACGGAATTAAAAACAAAATACAGCCGCCACCGCCGACAGATAAGAATATTTATGAAATGACTCTTGAAGAGAGACTGGCTGAAGGTATTGAAAATCTGCCGGCAAGTATATATGAGGCGATTCAGTATCTGTCCAGGGATGAAGTCCTCAAATGCGCTCTTGGCAATCACGCTTATAACCGTTTTATTGAAGCCAAGATGATTGAGTGGGATAAGTACAGAGTACAGGTCCATCCCTGGGAACTGGATGAATACCTGGCAGTATACTAAACAAACTTTGCTGAATGACGGTGTGCCGGCTGAGGATGTTGTTTAGCCGGTATTCCTTTGACCTCTGCCAGGAAAAACTTAACATAAATGTTAAAAAAAGTAGGTGGAATAGATGGATAAAGTTTTTCCCAGAATTCCTTCAGGTTGTGCCATCAGCGGAATCATGAACAAAAAGGGGCAGTGTATTCCGGGGACTGACATAATCAAATCAATAGCCCTGATGCATGACCGTTCCAACGGCCTGGGCGGAGGATTCTCCGCTTACGGGATTTATCCTGAGTACAAGGAACATTATGCCCTGCATGTGTTTTATGACTGCTTGAATGACAGGGTGGCCGCAGAGGATTTTATTAATGAACACTTTAATGTTGATACCAGTGAACTGATTCACACCAGGAAGGTGAAGTCGATAACCAATCCACCTCTGATATGGAGATATTTCGTGCAGCCCAAGAAAAACAGGCTGTCAAACTCAGAACTGACAGAGGACGAATACCTGGTCCGGTGTGTGATGAAGATTAACAGTTCTTACAAAGGCGCGTATATATTCTCCAGCGGCAAAAACATGGGAGCTTTCAAGGGGGTGGGATTTCCGGAGGACATCGGCGAATTCTACCGTCTTGAAGAGTACAAGGGATATATCTGGACTGCTCATGGCCGTTTTCCGACAAATACCCCGGGCTGGTGGGGCGGGGCGCACCCGTTTACCCTGCTGGACTGGTCAATAGTGCATAATGGTGAGATTTCTTCATATCATGCAAATGCCCGCTTTTTGGAGATGTTTGGCTACAAGTGTACCCTGCAGACAGACACGGAAGCCATTACCTATATTTTCGATTACCTGATGAGAAAACAGGGCCTTCCTCTGGAAATGGCTATAGCTGCTGTGGCTGCTCCCTTGTGGAAGGAAATTGACCGCATGGATGCTGAGCGCAGGGAGCTTTTTCGGGCGCTGAGGACTGTTTATAGCAGCCTCCTGATTAACGGCCCCTTTTCAATTATCCTGGGGACCGCCAATGGGATGGTGGCCTTAAATGACAGGATAAAACTGCGTTCCCTGGTTGCCGCGACCAAAGGAGATTTTCTATATGTGGCCAGTGAGGAGTCTGCCATCAGGGAGATTTGCCCTGAACCGGAAAATATCTGGATACCAAGGGGCGGCGAACCTGTTATCGGGATGTTGGAAGGAGTGAACACTATATTATGAGCCTTGACTACACAACTCCGGAATTTTTAATAGAACGAAACAGGGACAGGTGTATTAATTGTAAGGTATGTGTTAACCAGTGTGCCAATGAAGCCCATATATATGATGAAGAGGAAAACAGGGTTATCTCTGATGATGTTAAATGTGTCAACTGCCACAGGTGTGTGGCTCTGTGTCCCACCAGGGCCCTTACTATCAGAAGGTATCCCCTGGAATACCGGCAAAACGCCGGATGGACTGCTCATGATATTAACAGTATTTACAAACAGGCTGCTTCAGGAGGAATTCTGCTTACAGGTATGGGTACAGACCGTAATTACCCGATTTTCTGGGATCATCTCCTATTGAATGCCAGCCAGGTTACCAACCCTTCCATTGACCCACTTCGTGAGCCTATGGAATTGAAAACATTCCTGGGCCGTAAACCTGATTCCCTGAAAATAGAGAACGGTCGGCTGGCAGAAAAGATGCCTCCCCAGTTGGAACTGGAATTACCCATCATGTTTGGCGCTATGTCCTTTGGTTCAGTCAGTCTCAATGTGCAGAAGTCATTGGCCAGAGCGGCGACAGAATCAGGGACATATTTTAACACCGGTGAGGGCGGCCTGCACAGTGACCTTTACCGGTACGGCGGGAATGCTATTGTTCAAGTAGCCTCAGGACGTTTTGGCGTATATTCCGAATACCTGAATGCCGGATCTGCCGTGGAAATAAAGATTGGTCAGGGCGCCAAGCCGGGTATCGGCGGTCATCTGCCGGGTGAAAAGGTAGGCCGGGAGGTATCCCTGACCCGGATGATTCCTGAAGGAAGCGACGCCATCTCACCTGCTCCGCATCATGATATTTATTCCATTGAAGATCTGGGCCAGCTGATTTTTTCCCTTAAGGAAGCAACTAATTACCAAAAGCCAGTTTCTGTAAAAATTGCCGCTGTTCATAATGTGGCTGCCATTGCGTCAGGGATTGTCCGTGCGGGCGCTGATATTGTTACAATTGACGGTCTGCGCGGCGGTACAGGGGCTGCCCCTCTGAGGACACGTGACAATGTGGGGATTCCCATAGAGCTGGCTCTGGCGGCTGTGGATACCAGATTGCGCGAGGAAGGGATCAGGAACAGGGTATCTCTGGTAATAGCAGGCAGTGTCCGGAACAGCGCTGATATTGTGAAGGCTGTGGCTCTTGGAGCAGATGCAGTATATATTGCTTCAGCAGCCCTGATTTCCCTGGGCTGCCACATGTGCCAGAAGTGCTATACCGGAAAGTGCAACTGGGGTATTGCGACCCAGAATCCCAATTTGGTGAAGCGGCTTAACCCTGACATAGGAGCACAGCGTGCTGCCAAACTGCTCAGGGCCTGGACGCTTGAAATCAAGGAACTGCTTGGTGGCATGGGCATAAATGCCCTGGAGAGCCTCAGGGGGAACAGGCTGATGCTGCGGGGTGTGGGCCTTTCTGAAAAGGAACTGCAAATACTTGGCGTCAAAGCAGCCGGAGAGTAGGAGGGGAACTATGAAGAGAGTTTATGCCAAAGAAGATGTCTGTGCCGGATGCAAACTTTGTGAAGTATACTGTACAGCTGCTCACTCCCAATACCCGAATGATATTGTAAAGGCCTTCAAAAAAGGAGTTCCGCCATTATCCAGGGTTATTGTAGAAGAGAACCGACCGGTTTCTTTTGCCCTGCAGTGCCGCCACTGTGCTGAGGCCCCCTGTACTAAGGCGTGTATCACCGGCGCCATGTATAGGGATCCGGAAACGGGAATCGTCACCAATGACGAAGACCGCTGTGTTGGCTGCTGGACCTGTGTCCTGGCCTGCCCTTTCGGGGCGATTCGGAGAGACGAATCAGGTAAAAAGGTGGCTTCTAAATGTGATTTGTGCAGCAGGGGTGATGGGGTCCCCGCCTGTGTGGCCAACTGCCCCAATGAAGCCCTGGTGTTTGAAGAGAGGGAATAATGCCTGGTCAAACTAAGGAGGGACGGAAATGGACTATGTTATTATAGGTAACTCCGCTGCTGCCGTCGGCGCTGTTGAGGGAATCAGGCAGGTTGACCGGGAGGGCCGGATTACCGTGATTTCGGATGAGCCTTACCATACTTATTCCAGGCCTCTGATTTCATATTGGCTGGCCGGAAAAGTTGCTGAAGATAAAATGATGTTCCGGAAAGAGAATTTCTATGAAATCAACAATGTTAATTCAATGCTGGGCAGCAGGGTCCGCAGGATTGATTTTGAGGACCGGAAGGTAGAACTGGAAGACGGGACCGTTGTTCCTTATAAACGCCTGCTTGTAGCTGCAGGCGGGAAGCCGGTTATCCCACCTGTGGACGGCCTGGACAAAGAGGGAGTTTTTACTTTTATAAAGCTTAATGATGTTAAAGAAATCAAGCATGCGGCTGCTGCCGGTAAGAAGAAAGCCGTGGTTATCGGCGCCGGACTGATAGGCCTGAAAGCAGCTGAAGCCTTGAACAGGCTTGGTATTGACGTTACTGTTGTGGAACTTGCCAACCGTATCCTGCCGGCCATACTTGATGAGGAGTCAGCACAGATGGTTCAGGGATACCTGGAAGGAACGGGAATCAAATTTATTCTTAATAATAGTGTTTCAAAAGTAATCGGTGATGCTGAAGTGACCGGAGTCACCCTCAGAGATGAAACCGTCGTCAAGTGTGATATGCTGGTTGTCGCCATTGGGGTAAGGCCTAATACCGGTCTGGTTGAAGGACGGGTCAGTGTTAACCGGGGTATCCTGGTCAATGAAAAAATGGAAACCAGCCTGGACGGTGTATATGCTGCCGGTGATGTTTCCGAGGGCTTTGATATCAGTTCCGGCGCTAACAGGGTACTGCCGCTGCTGCCTAATGCATATCTTCAGGGAGAGGCGGCAGGCCGCAACATGGCTGGGGTTGAAACCATATTTAATGGCGGGCTGGCAATGAATGCGATTGGTTTTGGGGACCTCCCGATGCTTACTGCTGGAATTGTAAAGCCTGATTCAGAGGAATTTGAGATCCTGGTCAATGCTGATCCTGAGACTTGTTCTTACCGGAAGATTATTTTGAAGGATAATAAGATTGTAGGCTATATTCTGCTCAATAAAGTAGACCGTGCCGGGATACTTACAGGTTTAATCAAAGAAAAGACAGATATTACACCATTTAAGGAGCGGCTTATGAGTCCCGGATTCGGATATGTTGATTTTCCCGAGGCGGATAGAAAAGCCAGGTTGAGCGGGGGGGCGGTACAATGATAAAAACGATAGATGCAAAAGGGTTATATTACAGGCAGCTTAATGACATGATCCAGGAGGCTGTTGATGAGGGGGCTGCAAAGATCGTCCTGACTAATGTCAATGGCCAAAGGTATATCGGCACGAGGGTAGGGAGGCCTGTTGAGATAGAGATAAAAGGTGTGCCGGGGAACGACCTGGGAGCATTTATGAATGGATCTACCGTCATAGTTCGTGATAACGGGCAGGATGCGATAGGCAATACGATGAATTCGGGTAAAATTGTGGTTCACGGCCATGCCGGGGATGTCCTGGGATATGCCATGCGGGGCGGGAAACTTTTCATCAGGGGTGATGTGGGTTACCGCGTGGGAATTCACATGAAGGAGTATGAAGATAATATTCCTGTTATCGTAGTGGGCGGGACAGCCGGCAGCTTCCTGGGTGAATATATGGCCGGAGGTATTTTGGTTGTGTTGGGACTGGAGCGCAAATCCGGCAGACCGATTACTGGGAATTATCTGGGTACAGGGATGCACGGAGGGGTAATATATGTGAGAGGTGAAGTTGATTCAACTCTCCTCGGCAGCGAGGTTGCTGTGTTTGAGCTTGATGAAGCTGATAAAAAACTTCTCGGCAGCTGCCTTAATGAATATTGTAATGATTTAGGTATAGACTATGAAGAGGTAACTAAAGAAAACTTTGTCAAACTGATACCGGTTTCCCACCGTCCTTACGGAAACCTGTATACTCCGGCATAGACTTGGTCGTAAGACGCGCACATGGGACCTTAAATACATGCCCAAAAGGATGACGGAATGCCGGCATGTGAGTTGACTGCAGTATATACTCTGGTATATAATAGGGTGTATACTTGATGTTATACTTGGTATTATACGCTTTACTAAGGAGGTGCCCTTTGGTGGCGGAAGTTAAGAGGATAATGATCAGCCTCCCGGACAATCTATTGCGCGAAGTTGACGGAATTGTTGCTGCGGAAAAACTCAACAGGAGCGAGTTTATCCGTGAGGCAATGAAACTCTACATTCAGGAGAGAAAAAGGAGAACTATAAGGGAACAGATGAAAAAGGGATATATTGAGATGGCTAAAATTAACTTGGCCCTGGCCGGGGAGAACTTTGCCCTGGAACACGAAGTCAGTAAACTATACAGTGGGCGCTTGTCGGGGGATGAATAAATGCAGATTCGACGCGGAGAAATTTATTTTGCCGATCTGAGCCCCGTTGTTGGCTCAGAACAGGGTGGGACAAGACCCGTGCTGGTTTTGCAGAATGATATCGGTAACCAGTACAGTCCGACAACCATTGTGGCAGCAATCACCTCACAAATTAGTAAAGCGAAGCTACCGACACATGTGGAGGTTACTGCGAAGAGCAGCGGCCTGGAAAAGGACTCGGTAATTCTTCTTGAGCAAATTCGCACAATCGATAAGAGCCGATTAAAGGAAAAAGTAACCACACTTAATGAAGAGATAATGGAAAAAATTGCCCAGGCGATGGAGATTTCTCTGGGATTAATTGAAATATAAGCAGGCGGAATCCCGCCTGCTCAGCTTATTGACAAACCCCATATTTTTTTGAGTATTAAACTTATAGACAGGGGTAGATGAATTCCTTCGGCGGGCTACATCTCCGCCGGCAAACAGCTCCCGCTTCGCGGATCGCTGGCCGGGCGGACGATAGACTCCGCCATCCGGAACACATCTACCCCAGTCTTATAACATTTTTAGCTCAAAATTACTGGCTTTGTCAGCAGCCTGAGCAGGCGGATTCCGCCTGTAACTATGCCTGAAAAGCCCTGAAAGGACGAAACCCCGAGAGGGGTTTTTTCGTCTTACATAATGTAAGAAGCATCATAACATATGGAGGGGATTTATCATGAGGTATCTGCTAATTATTGCTGCAATTATGTTAAGCATTATGGTGTCCGGATGCCAGGGAACTAAACCTGCCAGTGACACCGGTCCCGGTTCCGGCCCCAATGTGTCCGGTACAAATGCACCTGAAAAAGATGTGCCACAGCAGAAGGAAAGCGGTGATTCTGAGGGGCAAGCCCGGGACCCTCTTGAAGCAGCCCTGGAAAAGGTTGCTGCTCCTGAGCCTCTTACCGCAGAAAAACTGCAGGAGTCTTCTGACGGGGTCTTTGACTGGTTTCTCCGAGTGGAGAATTGGACCAATCAGGTAGTAGCGGTTGTGGCCGGCCAAACCCCCCCGGTGATAGGTTTGGAGCAAAAGGACCTGATTATAAATACCCTTGCCAAACATTACACCGATTCCGAAGCGGAAGACATCTTCAGTTACTTTTTTATTAAAACGACAGTAGAAGAAAAAGAGGTATATGAAGTTCAGGGTACGGAGTATTTTGATGCCCTGAGTTCTATTGAAAAGAATCTTAATATTGAAGTTACTCCATCAACAGTGGTTATCAAAGGAAACGGCAACCCTGATTTGCGCTGGCCGGAAGTGAACCGGATCACAACTTTACGGGATGACGGTGACCGTTTGAGGATTTCGGACATAACATATCAATAAAACAAATCTGAACCGGCAAAGGATAAGCAGGCGGAATTCCGCCTGCTTTGGTGTTTTTCAGGTATATACATTTGTATGGCCTACCCGATTCTGACCCTGCATTTGGCTCCGTGCCACAGGGTTTCTTCAACAATGAAGTCATAACCGGAGTCAAGGCCTTTTAGCATGCCCTCCATTGGATTCAGGCAATAAATGTGGCATGGGCAGCCTGTGGCCAGATTTTTGGCAAAGGCACACAGCCGGCAGCTGCCGGTTTCCATCACAATCCCTTCCGGACCTTCGGTCGTTTCCCAGCGGGCACAATTGGTTATTTCGGCAAGCAGGGTAAAACCCTCTTCAGGTTTTTGGATATTCAATGACTTCGCTATCTGGGCCCCCTGCACCAACTGTTCATTGCGTTTTTCTTCAGTCACTTTGTCTAGAATGCCTGCAGCGGTATACCTGCGCACAGAATCAACCAAAACTCCCACATAAAGGTTTTGCAGCACCTTGAGCCTGTTTTCCACGTTCATATAAATCCCCTCCCCAATTATTTGGCTGGCAGATTTTTAACTGCCTTTATTAGTTTAGTGGGGGGGAATTATAAAATTGTGACAGCCTGGCGGTGATTATTTTTGTTATTCTGGATAAAAATTATTAATGGTGCTCATCCGTCGACAGAAACGTTTCCCAGTAGTTTTTGGCAGGCAGAATTTTTTCTGATTCCAGGAAGAGGTTGACCCTTCCTACAAGTCTCCTTAATTTTTCATACTCTCCTGCCAGGTTAACATCTGCCACCAGGTTTTTCATGCGGCACCTGCACTTACCTGAGGGATTAAATAACATGCACTCATAGTTTAAAAAATTTCGCAATTTCTTCCGGCACCGGGAAACAGTCTGCCTGACAGCGCTTTTATCCTGGGAGAAAATCGCGGCAATATCGTCATATGATAACCTGGCAACATCCCGGAAGAGAAAAATTAATCTTGATTCATTGTCGAGACAATGCAAAACTCCTGTGAGACATTTGTCACACATTTCCTTAATCCAGAGTCTTTTATCATACTCCTCGTAAAAAGGGGCTTCAACATCTCCCTGGTGAAAATAATCTCTCAAAAAGCGGATTGAGTAAATTCTTTCATTATGGGCATGCTTAGAAACCACACGGCGGGCAATGGTATAAATCCATGTTGATACCCCGGACTCGGCTCGAAAGCCGGGCAGGCTTTTGATTACCTGCAGCCAGACCTCCTGGGCCGCATCCTTTGCCAGTTCCTCATCCCGAAGCATTCTCCGGCTGATAGAAGAAACCATCGGTCCATATTCCTGAATCAGTTCATTAAGAACAATCACTGACATAATAAATCTCCCGGATCATCTATGGTATAATGTGTTTATGGTTGAGTTTGTGAATTATATTTATGGATTGCATCCTAGATATACAATCTTTCATCTTTTCCCTTAATGGCAAGGTAATTCTGGATCTCGGAACCGGCTTTTTCACATACCAGCCTGATTATATAGGCATCATCCAGATAACCCAGACCGGGAATATCATCTGCCAGAAGATCTTTTTGGGAAACAAAATAAAGTAATCCTGCAGCCACCGTTTTCCTGGCTGTTTTGGTCAATTTAATTTCCTCGTCAAATAACATCTCATAGAGCAGCTTGACTCTTTCCCGCATCTTTTTTACAAACAGTTTCCGGCTGCGGATTTTCTTAAGTTTATGGTATGTCAGTCTTTCGATGGTTTTGATATCCTGTTCGGAAACATATCTGGTCTTTTCCTCAAGTTTGTCCTGGAGTACTTGTTTATGTTTTCCGCTCAGTATTGCTGTTTCTTCGCCGTCTTCTATTTTCCGGATATTCCGGTTATTGGGAAATGGAATGATAATGCCCATGTCCTCATCTCCTTAAAAGGGATATGTTAAATTGTTCGCCCTAGGGGGCGTTTTTTCCTGCTGGGAAATCACTTCCTGATTTTTCAAATTGGTTTCGTTCTGACTTTTTCCCAACATCAAGGCTCTGGAAATGACCTGGATGACATAATGAGACATCCCAGCAACATTTTCCACGAAGCTAAATAATATGATACAAGTAAAGCATATTCAATATAATTTGTTGGGAGGGTAAGGGATGAAGCCTTTAATCGGGATTTCGTGTTCGTATAACCATATGGACGGGCGTTTTTTCCTGCCCGAGGCTTATGTGGAGGCCGTTATTAAAGCCCAGGGTATCCCCTTGATTCTGCCGGGTTCAGGCAGTATCAAAGCTGTGGCGCCATTTTTCAGGGCGGTCAGAGGTCTTGTGTTGACCGGAGGTGGGGATGTAGATCCCGGTTTCTTTGATGAAGAGCCGCTTCCCGGACTGGGTGAGGTCACTCCTGAAAGGGACAGGTTTGAAATCATGCTGGTAAGGGCTGCTATGCAGAGGCGGATACCAATTCTGGGCATCTGCCGGGGAATTCAGATACTTAATGTGGCCTGTGGAGGTTCTGTTATCCAGCATATTCCCGCAGAAATCGGCAAACCCCTGAAGCATTCCCAATCAGCTCCCAGGTGGCACTCCACACATAAGGTCAGCATTGCCAAAGGCAGCCGCCTGGCAGAGATTCTCAAATGTAACAGCACCAGGGTCAACAGCTTTCACCACCAGGCAGTCCGCAGCCCGGCCCCGGGATTTGAGGTCACTGCCAGGAGCAGTGACGGTGTTATTGAGGCAATTGAGCACCGGGAAAGCCCTTTTGTCATCGGGGTCCAATGGCATCCTGAGTGCATGGCGCCCAAGGACCGGCATGCGAGGCTGCTGATCGGGGCTTTTACAGAAGCGGCATCACGGACTGACCAATCCCGAAAAAATTAATTACCGGAGGCAGGATTTGCAGCGCTCATGGAATAATAATGTTCAAGGTATAATACCTAAGATAAGATATTCCTAATAACAGGACGGAGGATAAAATGGTACAGGTATCGGTATCCAGGTGTGCTGATTATGACCAGGACCGGGTAAACAGTGCGGTACGTACAGCAATAATGCTAATTGGAGGTATGGAACGGTTTGTCCGGCCCGGTCTGATGGTCTTGTTGAAGGTTAATGCACTTACAATGAAGCTTCCGGAAGAAGCGGTAACCACCCATCCTGCTGTTATCAAGGCTGTGGCTGCTGAAGTTAAAAAAGCCGGCGGTATTCCCCTGGTGGGTGACAGTTCCGGGGGCATGGTAGCCGGACAGGCCCCCACAAAGAGTACCTTTGAGGTTGCCGGGATCGCCAGGGCGGCTGAAGAAGCGGGAGCCGAACTGGTCAATTTTGATTCTGCAGGTGTTGCCGCTGTTGCTGCTGAGGGGCCTATACGGACACTGCATCTGGCCAAGCCGGTTCTGGAGGCGGATGTAGTGATCTCCCTGCCAAAGCTGAAAACCCACTCAGTGACCATTCTGACGGGAGCAGTTAAAAACATGTTTGGATGTGTGCCCGGACACAGGAAGTCTGAATACCACCGGATGGCGCCGCGGCTGAAGGATTTTGCCAGGGTGCTGGCAGATATCTATGGTCTGACAAGACCGGCCCTGACTATAATGGATGGCATAGTAGGCATGGAAGGTAACGGGCCGTCAGCAGGAAGCCCAAGGAATATGGGGCTGGTTCTGGCCTCCGGGGACGGTGTGGCCCTGGATGCAGTTGTGGCCTACATAGCAGGGGTGGCCCCATTTAAGATTCATACAACCCGGATTGCCCACCAGCGAGGTCTGGGTATGGGAGACCTGTCTAAAATCGAGGTACTGGGAGAAAAGCTGGAAACTTTGAAGCTTCGGGATTTTGACCTTCCCTCCAATTTAATGTTTGAACTATTGCCCGGTTTTCTGGTCAGCGGAATTCTGGGAATGCTCAGAGCCCGGCCTGTAATTGCTGAAGATGCCTGTGCCGGGTGCAGCTTTTGTGTGGATAGCTGTCCTGTACAGGCAATGGAGTTGTCGGGAAAGATTCCCGTAATAGATTACAACAGGTGTATCTCATGTCTCTGCTGTCAGGAGCTGTGTCCCAACAAAGCCGTGCAAATGAAGCAGGTAAATCCTTTAGGCAGGGTTTTGGCCGGCCTTGTCAGACATGGTAAGCAGAAAAAGCGGCAGCGCTACTTGAAATAATTTATCTAAAACAATTATCTTAAATAAACTGTCCAAAACAATTTTATAGTTATGAGGAGAGTAGATGATGGAAACAAAAAATAAGACATCACAGGCGGAACAGCATGTAAAAACGATTGCTGCGGAACTGGGGCTCAGGGAGCCTCAGGTTCTGGGGACTGTCAGGCTTTTGGATGACGGCAACACGGTCCCTTTCATTGCCCGGTATCGTAAAGAAGCCACCGGTGAACTGGATGAAAACATGATCCGGGATGTTGAAGAAAGAGTCAGCTACCTCCGTAACCTGGAGTCAAGGAAAGAGGAAGTTATCAGGTTAATTGAAGAACAGGGCAAGCTGACCGGTGAACTGAGGGATGCTATAGTTAAATCTCACAAACTGCAGGAGGTGGAAGATCTTTATCGGCCTTACCGGCAAAAACGGCGCACCCGGGCCACAATTGCCCGGGAACGCGGCCTGGAGCCGCTGGCTCTGAGAATAATGGGTCAGCAGGATATGGACGGGACCCCTGAAAATTTGGCGGAGTGTTATGTCAACCCCGAAATGGAAGTACATACTGCCAGAGATGCGGTTAATGGAGCTATGGATATAATCGCCGAAAATATTTCTGATGATGCCGACATGCGTAAGCTGGCGCGCAGGCTGACATTCAACGAAGGTATTATGATGACCCTGGCCGCAGATAAAGCAAAGTGCACCCCGTATGAAATGTACTACGACTACCACGAGCCGTTGAGGAACATTCCTCCCCACAGGATCCTGGCCATCAACAGGGGCGAAAAAGATGAAATACTCTCGGTAAAGGTGGAGGCCCCTGCAGAAAAACTGGTTTCCCTGATTTGTCAACGGTTGATCTTGAATGAAAAAACCATCTGGAGAACAGTCCTGGAGGAAACGGCTCAGGATGCTTATAAGCGTCTTCTGGCCCCTTCAATAGACCGGGAGGTCAGAAATGAATTAACCGGAAAGGCTGAGGAACAGGCGATAAAAATTTTCTCCGCAAATCTGCGCAGTCTTTTGCTGCAGCCCCCGGTCAGAGGGCAGACTGTTCTTGGCATTGATCCCGGCTTCAGAACAGGCTGCAAACTGGCAGTTGTTGACGAAACAGGTAAAGTGCTTGAGGTGGGTGTGATGTATCCACACCAGCCGCAGAACAAGACTGCAGAGGCCAGGGAAATTATGCAGCGGATGATCAGGGAGAATGCCGCAGGGCTTATCGCCATCGGTAATGGCACGGCATCAAGGGAAACGGAGACCGTGGTTGCCGGGATGATAAAGGAGGAAGGGCTCACTGTAAGTTATACCATAGTCAGTGAGGCCGGTGCTTCTGTTTATTCTGCCTCGAAAATTGCCGGGGAGGAGTTTCCCCAATATGACCTCTCCCTAAGAAGCGCAGTTTCCATTGCCAGGCGCCTGCAGGACCCGCTGGCCGAACTGGTAAAAATTGATCCTAAGTCAATCGGTGTCGGCCAGTACCAGCACGATGTGTCTTCCAAAAGGCTGGAGGAATCCCTGGGAGGTGTTGTGGAATCCAGTGTAAATGCAGTAGGGGTTGACCTGAACACTGCTTCACCGTCACTTCTGAAGTATGTTGCCGGGATTAAACCTGCGGTGGCCAAAAGTATTGTTAGCTTCCGGGAAAAGCATGGCAGATTCAGCAGCCGGAAACAGCTCCTGGAGATTCCGCGGCTGGGCGGCCAGACCTTTGTGCAGTGTGCTGGGTTTATCAGGCTGCCGGATGGAGATAACCCTCTGGAAAACACCCCGGTTCACCCGGAGTCATATGATATTGCGGAAAAGATTTTGCAGAGGGTTGGCGCTGCTCCCAATGACCTCTGCACAGCCGGTCTGAAGGATATCCGTCATAAGCTGGCTTCCCTCGATGCTGAAACAGTAGCTGCAGAGCTGGGAGCAGGAGTGCCTACCGTCAGGGATATTATTGAGGCCCTGCAGAGGCCGGGGCGGGATCCCAGAGATGAAATGCCCAAGCCTGTTTTCCGTACTGATGTAACCTCAATGGAAAACCTGAAACCCGGGATGGTGCTGGAGGGAATAGTTAGAAATGTCGTTGATTTCGGCGCTTTTGTTGACATTGGGGTGAAGCATGACGGACTTGTCCATATCTCGGAGTTGGCTGATAAATTTGTCAAACACCCTATGGAAGTTGTTTCAGTGGGAGATAATGTAAAGGTAAGGGTTCTCGGTGTGGATATGGCCAGAGAGCGGGTGAGCCTTAGCATGAAGGGGACCCGCTGACCCTTATTGGGAGGGGATCCGCTGACCCTTATTGGGAAGGGACCCGCTGACCCCTGATTCAGTGGGGGCAGATTGATCCCGGGAAAAAATGGAGGTGTGATTTTTTGAATACTCAGGATATTTTAAATACGGCTCTGAAGCTTGCAGGGCTGGAGGAGACCCCGGCTGATTCGGGGGTGGTAGTGGCAGGAGATAATATTACCAAGGTCGCTTTCGGAGTTGATATTGAGGTTGCCGAACTGCTGCTGGCACGGGAACTGGGCGCTGATGCGGTGATAACGCATCATCCCAGGGGCGGGCTGCCCATGGTTGAGTTCCATAATGTGATGTCTAACCAGATTGACCGGATGGTTAAGGCCGGGGTTCCTGTAAATAAGGCCCAGAAGGCTTTGAAAGAACGTATGGAAGAGGTGAGCCGGGCTCACCACGTAGGCAACTATGACCGGGTAATGTCTGCAGCCAGGCTTATGGGAATGCCTTTTATCGTTATCCATACCCCTGCCGATATATTGGCGGAAAACCTGATTCAGGGACATCTGGATAGGACGCTCGGGCAGTCCGGAAAAGCTACGGTTAAGGATGTGATAGGGGCTTTAGGACAGCTTCCCGAGTACCGCAATACCCTGGCCAAGCCGGTTGTCCGGGTGGGCCGGGAGTCTGATTACGCCGGTCGGGTATTTGTGACTATGGCTGGGGGGACCAGTGGCGGTGAAGATGTTACCAAAGCTTACTTTGAAGCGGGTGTAGGCACCCTTGTTGTCATGCACATGCCTGATAGTACGATTAAGGCGGTTAAACAACAGAATATCGGCAATGTTGTCGTGGCTGGGCATATGGCCAGTGACTCTGTCGGCATTAATCAGGTTATCAGTGAATTTGAGAAAAAAGGCCTGCAGGTACTTCGGATGAGTGGAGTCATTGAACCTGAGTAATGAGTAATATTATAATGGAATTGAAATTCCGGGAGAATTAATAATATGTACAGATTGGGGAGAAAAATGATGCTGGCTGTAATTAACGGCAGAATTATAACCATGGCGGGTGCTGATATCGATAAAGGGACTGTCCTGATCGAAGATGGCAAGATAAAGGAAGTGGGAAAAGATGTAGAGATTCCCGAGGCCGCCGACATTCTGGATGCCACGGGGAAGATTGTCATGCCGGGCTTTATTGATGCCCACTGTCATGTGGGCATTCTGGAAGAAACTTACCGCATTGAAGGTGATGATGTTAATGAGATGACAGATCCGGTAACACCTCACCTCAGGGCTATTGATGCCATAAACCCTGAAGACCAGGGGTTTACCGATGCCCTGGAGGGTGGGGTGACAACTGTAGTGACCGGGCCGGGCAGCGGAAATGTCATTGGGGGCGAGAATCTCGCCATGAAAACCGCCGGCAGCATTATTGACCACATGGTGCTGAAAAGTCCTGTTGGAGTTAAGGTTGCCTTTGGCGAAAACCCGAAGCGTGTATACGGCGGCGGCAAAAAAAGCCCTATGACCAGGATGGCTACTGCTGCGCTGTTGCGGGAAAGCCTGGTTAAGGCACAGAATTATCTCAGGAAACTGGAACTGGGTGTCCAAGACCCCGATAAGCTGCCGGACAGGGATCTTAGGATGGAGACATTGGTTCGGGTCCTTCAGGGGCACCTGCCGCTAAGAGCTCATGCTCACAGGGCTGATGACATCATGACTGCCATCAGGGTGGCTGATGAATTCGGGGTAAAAATTATCATAGAGCACTGCACAGAGGGTTTTAAGATAGCTGATGAACTGGCCCGCAGGGGCATTCCTGCGATAACCGGACCGGCGCTCACAGGCAGGGCTAAAGTTGAATTAAAAGACCGCACCAATGCAAATGCAGGCATACTCAGCAGGGCAGGAGTCAAGGTAGCTATCATGACAGATCACCCTGTTATCCCCATTAATTATCTGAGCTTGAGCGCGGCTCTTGCTGTAAAGGCCGGAATGGAGGAAGCTGAGGCCTTAAAGGCGATTACTATTAATGCTGCTGAAATAATCGGGCTTGCTGACAGAATAGGCAGTATTGAAAAAGGCAAAGATGCTGACCTGATTATTATGAATGGACACCCTCTGGAAATAAAGACTAGAATTGAACATGTCATAATAGGCGGAAAAACCGCGTATTTGGGCTGAATTGCCTGAATATTTTAAATTTCTCCCTTATTATCGATAATGCTCGTTATTTGTCGGAAAAAGACTATAAGTTTTTAGAGGGATTAGCCTGTGAGCGTCGAAGGATAATTAAAATGGAAAATACAAGTCGAATGGGGCAATTTATGTCAGGGGGTGTCATTATGGAATCTCAATGCCTCGATGTTTTAATAGTAGATGACCAGGCAGGGGTGCGTTATTTGCTTGATGCCATTATCAGGGAAGAGGGACATAGGCCTTTTTTGGCAGTTAACGGCCAGGAAGCAGTTGAACAGGCTGTTAAGATAAACCCCGATTTAGTTTTTATGGATATCCGCATGCCTGTTATGGATGGCACCAAGGCTCTGGAAAAGATGAAAGAGACGGGATGTAGTTGTCAGGTAGTTATTATGACTGCTTTCACTGAGAAGGATGTCATTGATAAGGCACGTACCAATGGAGCTTTTAAGTGTATCATCAAACCCTTTGATGTTGATGAGATTCGCCAGATAATTCATGAAGTATCCCGAAAGATATTCCCCAGGGCATCTGCATTGTAACAGCAAGAGCAATTAGAGCTGGGCCGGTCGCTGAACCGGTCTTTTGTGTTTTTATGCTGTGTCTATTTACAACAAGTTATCTGAAATGCTATAATTAGTAAACTCATACAGACCACTGGGGGTGCTGCGGCGGCGGCTGAGAGACTTTAGGGTCAACCCTTGGAACCTGACGAATGCATATCTGTCCCGGCTTTTGGGGCGGTGCTGCACACAACCGGATAATACCGGCGGAGGGAAGTGGGCATAAGTTAGGACATACTTGTACCCACCTCAGGAAGGTGGGGTTTGTTTTTATTTAGGAATTAACTTTTTTGCAAGACTGTTGATAATGAAGGGAGAAGGGCTATGACTCTGAAAAAGGTATTGACTGTCGCCGGTTCCGATTCCGGGGCGGGGGCGGGAATTCAGGCGGATCTGAAGACCTTTGCCGCTATGGGTGTTTATGGATTAAGTGCGCTGACTGCCATTACCGCTCAGAATACAGTGGGAGTTTCCGGGGTTCATGCCATTCCCCCGGAATTTGTGGCCAAACAGATCTCGGCTTTGTTTGAGGATATGGAAATTGCTGCCATTAAAACAGGAATGCTGGCAAATACCGGTATTATTGAAGCTGTCTGTGATCAGTTTATCAGGTCTAATGCAGAGAATATTGTGGTAGACCCGGTAATCATCGCTACCAGTGGAGATCTGCTGATGGATGATCGGGTTGAGAATTTTATCTGGGCATTAAGAAACAGGCTGATTCCATTGGCACATATTGTGACCCCCAACATACCTGAAGCAGAAATCCTGACAGGCAGGGAAATTACCGGACTGGAGGATATGAAAGCAGCTGCCATAGACCTGCAGAGCCTTGGTGCGCCCAATGTTGTTATTAAGGGCGGACATTTGGAAAATGGAGATACAGTTGTTGACTTGTTGTTTGACGGGAGCGGCTTCTATGTATATACCGGCAAACGGGTGCTTACCAGAAATACCCATGGGACCGGCTGTACCTTTGCGGCAGCGGTTGCTGCCGGACTGGCCCTTGGCAGAAATACCAGGGAAGCGGTCGAAGAAGCCAAAAAGTATGTCAGTTACGCACTGGAACACAGTTATTCCGTGGGGCGTGGCGGTGGCCCGCCCAATCACTTTGCCGGGTTTGGCCGTTTGGGAGGTGACGGGGTATAATTTTGATGAAATATGCAGAAAAGACTGCCAGGGGAGGCCTTTACGTAGTAACCGGAATGGAATTTTCCGGGGGGAGGGCTTACCGGGATGTGATTAATGCATGTATTGAAGGTGGCGCGGGTATTATTCAGCTGCGCGAAAAAAATTGGCCTGTCTCCCGGGTTTTCGAGATTGGCCGCGAAGTCCGCGAGATTACTCGTAAAAGAGGAGCGCTGTTTATTGTTAATGACCGTGTCGACCTGGCGTTGGCCCTGGAGGCTGATGGCGTGCATGTAGGACAGGAAGACCTGCCGCTGCAGGCTGTAAGAAGGCTTGTTGGCAGTAAACTGATAGTCGGTGTCTCAGCAGGGACTCCCGAACAGGCGCTGGAGGCGGAGAGAAACGGGGCTGATTACATCGGTGTCGGGCCTGTTTTCCCCACCGAGACCAAAAAGGATGCCAGGCCCCCCAGGGGACTGGAAATACTGGGACAGGTAAGACAGGCGGTTTCCCTGCCGATATATGGCATTGGAGGAATTAAGCTGCATAATGTGGCCTCGGTAATCCGGGCCGGGGCAGATGGCGCTGCGGTTGTCAGCGCTGTTGTCGGGGCAGCCGATATTGCCGGGGCAGCCCGGGACTTGGTTACAGAAATTGACAGGGTAAAGAAAAGTAATCACCAGACTGCAAATCATACTTAGGAGGACAGCAAATGACTCAGATATTAAAAGCCAGAGCAGGGGAACTAACACCTGCTATGAAGGAAGTTGCTGAAAAGGAGGGTGTTGCCCAGGATATCATTTTGGAAAGGGTGGCCGCGGGGAAGATAGCGATTCCAGCCAATATTCACCATAGTAATCTAAAACCCTGTGGTATTGGACAAGGACTGAAAACAAAAGTGAATGCCAATATAGGGACATCTCCCCAATATCCTGACATCGAAAAAGAAATGTCTAAACTCCGGACGGCCCTTGACGCAGGGGCAGATGCTGTGATGGACCTCAGTATGGGAGGCGAAATCAATACATGCCGGAAACAAATAATCGAAAACTGTCCCGTTTGTGTCGGAACCGTACCTATCTACCAGGCAATTGTGGAATCTAAGGAAAGGTACGACAACTTGATGCAGCTAACTGCTGATGATCTCTTTGGGGTGATTGAGAAACAGGCTGAGGATGGTGTGGATTTTATTACCGTTCACTGTGGCGTCACCCTTGAAGTGATCGAAAGGCTGCGCCGGGAAGGCAGGATTACCGATATTGTCAGCAGGGGGGGAGCATTTCTTGCGGGGTGGATGCTGCACCATGAAACGGAAAACCCTCTCTTTGTACAATATGACCGCCTCCTGGAAATCGCTCTGAAACACGATGTCACTCTAAGTCTCGGGGACGGTCTGCGGCCGGGGTGCCTGGCTGACGCTACAGACAAGGCCCAGGTCCAGGAACTGATCATCCTGGGTGAACTCGTGGAGAGGGCATGGGAACAGGGGGTCCAGGTCATGGTTGAAGGACCGGGGCATGTACCCATGGATCAGATTGCCGCAAATATGGTGATTCAGAAACGGTTGTGCAAAGAGGCGCCTTTTTATGTGCTAGGCCCTATTGTTACAGATGTGGCGCCTGGTTATGACCATATCACATCAGCCATCGGGGGAGCAATTGCAGCCTGGAGCGGCGCTGATTTCTTGTGTTATGTCACTCCCGCGGAGCATTTGGGGCTGCCCACTGACCAGGATGTCCATGAAGGTGTTATCGCAGCCCGGATAGCCGGACATGCTGCCGATATAGTCAAGGGTGTACCGGGAGCGAGGAAATGGGATGATACTATGGCCAAGGCCCGGAAGAACCTGGACTGGGAAGCCCAGCTCAACCTGGCAATTGACCCGGTGAAGGCCAGGGCTTTGAGAAAGAACAAAAACCCGGAAGGCATGAAGGAATGTACTATGTGTGGCGAGTTTTGTGCCATGAAGGTGATTGGTGAATACCTGGGGACACAGTTTCCCAAGTGCTGATATAATTGATATAAGTGCTGATATGGGAAAAAATGCATTGGTTGCATTGACAACCGGTGCATTTTTGTTTATAATCGAACTACACTTGAAAGGTATACTTTAAGGCGGTAGATATAATGAACATTAATCAGGCTACTGATTATGCATTCAGAGCAGTTTTATACCTTGCCAGACAGACCAAGGGAAAGGTTGTGGATGCCCAGACAATTTCCAAAGCTGAGGTCATTCCAATGCGGTTTCTGCTGAAGATAATGCCCTCACTGATAAAGAAAGGTATAGCAGGCTCTCAGAGGGGAGCCAAAGGGGGTTATTTTCTGGCGGAAGCCCCGGAAAACATTACTTTTCTTGATGTCGT
The DNA here is from genome assembly GCF_019008365.1 of Phosphitispora fastidiosa. Taxonomy (NCBI): domain Bacteria; kingdom Bacillati; phylum Bacillota; class Clostridia; order Eubacteriales; family Peptococcaceae; genus Phosphitispora; species Phosphitispora fastidiosa. The sequence continues at coordinate 54,363 of NZ_JAHHUL010000022.1, forward strand.
TGAGGCCATTGAAGGGCCGATTACAATCAATAGGTGTTTTATTGATCCTTCCTACTGTAGTAAGAAGGGCGCGCCTGAATGTTTGGTACACCGGACATTGGCAGGTATTCAGGAAAAGTTGATCGGCGAATTAGCGGGACATAATTTTGGAGAACTGGTCGGGAAATAGTCCGGTTCTTCAGCATTTCAGGGGGAAACAAGTTGTGTTTTCAGGGGAGGTGACTAATGCGGGAACAGTGTTTACGGCTTTTAAAAACGCTGATAAACTCAATAAGGCCTTCTACTGCTGCCGCCAGGAGCTGCCTGCCCTTTTCTTTTGTGGCAGTGGTCGGGTCACCTAGAGTTCCGGTTTCAGAAATACTGCTCCAGTAGGGAATCATGATGACGGGACGGCCTTCGCCCTGCCCAACCAGATCCAGCCAGAAGTATTTTGAAGCAGTAAACTTATCGAGGTCTCTTACTGCCTTGTCCATCTGAACCAGTTCTTCTTTGATGGCCAAGTACATCGAAGTTTCCAGCTCACAGGCGTGATTCATTCCACCCGGGTTTTCTGATTCACGTATCCGGGCTGCGGTATCAATAACAGGCTGAAGGTCCCAGTAAGAGATTGCGGCACACATCACATCCGGGTATTCCAGAATTGTTGCCCTGGCTGCGATTTGCAGAAACGATATATTACTTCCGTGGCCATTAACCAGGAGAATCTTTTGGAATCCCTGGCGGGCCAGGCTCATACAAACATCAGTTACATATCGGGTAAAGGTTTCGCCACTGATAGAGATGACTCCGGGAAAATCCATCTGATGTGGAGCGTAACCATGGTTAACGGGTGGAATCACGACAATTTCTCCGGGGATTTTCCGGCCTGTTTTGGCACATACTTCGGAGACCAGGACAAGGTCAGTGTCAACCGGGAGATGGTAACCGTGTTCTTCAATGATTGCCACTGGAACAACAGCTATTCTTTCTTCTTTAATCACTTCCTTTACTTCGGGCCATGTCATTTCAGCAAACAGGTATTTAGGGGACATGATGTTAAATCACCTCATTTCATCTGTTTCCCATGGGGACATATATACACACAAAGGCCGCAGGTAAGACTTCCTGTTGCCTTTTCTTTTTCTGTGCGGTGCCGACCGCACTTTTGGGCATCAAAGCGTATTTCGGGGTTATCAGGAAGCAGCTCTTGCCGATCCAGCCCAGGCCGGCAAGGTTGGCCGCCAGTTTATGGGTGAACATGCCCTTCAAATTCTTCTCATCAGTTGTCAGGGAATCCGCCACTGGCAATGCCTGGAATCCTTTTGCTTCCAAAGCCGCGGCAATGTTCAGGGCGGTATAGTCCAACCTTGGATTAATAACCTGGTAGACATGGTGGTGATAACTCTTCATATAAGTGGGGTTATCCTGGCGTGTTATGATGTCAACCATATGCCCTGACAGGGGCATTCCGATTTGGTTGATTAAGTGCAGACAAAAACAAAGAGGCGTCTTTGATGCCCCTTTGGTCAAAACTATCATCCTTGAATTCGCTGAAATACTCATCTATTACCACGTAATGAATAATAAGCAAATCAGCTACTGCTAAATAACGGTGACTAATATTTTGACAACTCCTTTAAAACATCTTTGTATTTCTCTGCAGTTTTGACCACTTTATGAATAAATTCTGGGGATACTTTTTTTTGCCAATCTTTCTCCAAACCAAGTTCTCGTAAAATGTGGGGCGGCAATTGGATTTTATCGAGCTTTTGTGCAAATTCAGTCACAAGTCGCCCCTCCCTTCTTTTTAACATGTTTTGCTTGCAAACTACCTTGTTTTTATTATATCTAACTCGCTTGCAAGACACAATAGGAAAACGAGTCGTTTTAATCTTAATTTTCAAAAAAATTCCTCTCGCTTTCTTACATAAATTATCGTTCTACTCGTAAAAAATTTATAGCCTTCATTCTTAAATATTCCCATCATGTATTAATTGTTAACCAAATATTAAAAAAATCTTAAGAGAACCATGCAGTTCATAGTGAGGCCGTACTTCTGAAGCATGTTCAGCCCCGTCAATATTATTTTTCAATTTCTTTTGCATTAATGACCACGGCATATGGTGAGGCGTTGTACAAGATTTTCCTTGCACTGCCGCCGTGAGAAATATTACCGCAGTTCCGCTAAGCGAAGTTCAGGACGCGGGCCACGGATGGCCCGCGCCGCCACTGAGGCAGGACGCCGAATTGGCGGTGTTCCTGAACTTCGCAAGGAACAAGGTTAGATTTCTCCGGCGGCAGTGCGGAAAAACGGTACAACACCTTACCATGGTTGCAACCGCAAAGGTTAACAGGTATAATAATTCTAGTATTTTATTACAGGAAGGCCGAATAAACATGAGAATCAGGGAAGTGGGAGAATTTGGGCTGATTAATATCCTTGTCAAAAAAATACTGCCGCACTCCGGCAGGGTGGTAAAGGGAATCGGTGATGATACTGCCGTGATGAGACAGGAACCCGGCAGGTTTTTGCTGATGACAACAGATATGCTGGTAGAGGATATTCATTTCAGCTTGAAATACTTTTCCCTGAAGGCGGTGGGCTGGAAGGCTATGGCTGTTAATGTCAGTGATATTGCGGCTATGGGCGGGGTGCCCGGCTTTGCGGCTGTATCTGTCAGTATTCCTCCAGATTGGGAGGTTGAACAGGTCGAAGAACTGTACTCCGGCTTGATTGACTGTTCCAGAGAATACGGAATCGACATTGTTGGCGGTGATACTGTAAGTTCAACCAAAGGACTGACCGTTAACGTGGCCCTCACCGGTTATGTTGAACCTGACCGGGTGGTCTACCGTTCCGGCGCTTCTCCGGGAGATATAATTATGGTTACCGGCCCTCTGGGCAGCTCGGCAGCCGGCTTGTATGTCCTTAACAAACCTCTGCCTGAGGATATGCCGGGGATGAAACCAGGGATGAACCGCGAAAGCGAAGTCATCAGCGCCCACCTTTATCCCAGGGCACGTCTCCGGGAAGGCCGGATTTTGGGCGGCTCGGGGTGCATAAGTGCCATGAATGACATCAGTGACGGGCTGGCCAGTGAAGTTCTGGAAATATGCCTGGCCAGCAGTACCGGCTGCGAGCTGTATGAAGCATCCCTCCCTATTACGGAAGCGGTATCTGCGGTGGCTGAAGGAGCAGGGGTATCCCCCTCCCAGTGGGCGTTATACGGAGGGGAGGATTTTGAGCTGGTTTTTACTGTGAAGCCGGACCGCCTGGACTCAGTAACCTCTGCGCTTAAGGAGGCCGGCGCTTTTCCCTGTGAGGTTGGCCGGATTGCCGAGCCGGGGCGGGGCTGCCTGCTGGTTGATACCGGAGGCCGGCGCAGAGAGATGAAACCCCGGGGATATAACCATTTCGGAGAATAGCAGAATCACCGGGTGTTATAATATAACGGGTGTCATAATAACCACAGGCGAAGCATGTTTTGCCGGAGGAGATTACCGGATGAGGGTGTTTAGTGATTCAACGGAAAAAACAATTACCATAGGTCAGAGCCTGGGCAGGATGCTCGGGGCAGGGAGCGTAGTCTGCCTGGAAGGTGACCTGGGTGCGGGAAAGACTCATTTTGCCAAGGGCATTGCCCTTGGCCTTGATATCAGTGAGCATGTTACCAGCCCGACATTTACCATAATTAACGAATATGAAGGGCGGCTGCCTCTATACCATGTCGATGCTTACAGGCTGGAAGAGGAAGAGGAGGCATATGAGCTGGGGCTGGAAGAATACCTTTTCGGCAGCGGGGTTACTCTGATTGAATGGCCGGAGCGTGTCACCGGTCTTCTTCCGGATGAATACCTAACGGTAAGTATCATCAGGGCTGACAAGGGTGATAATTCCAGGGAACTGGAGTTCCTGCCCTGTGGTCAAAGCTATGTCGATCTGACTGCCGGTCTGTTTGAGGAGTTGAAAAAAATTGTACATATTGGGGATTGACACAGCCACAAGAGTGGCCGGGGCAGCTGTGGCCGGAGATGACAGGCTGGTTTCGGAACGGTTTATTCACAACCTGAAAACACATTCCCAGAACATTATTCCCATGATTCAGCAGGTGCTGGATGATGCCGGCATTAAACCGGCAGAACTGGATGGTATTGCTGTTACCAGCGGCCCGGGGTCATTCACCGGGCTGAGGATTGGGATGGCTGTTGCTAAGACCATGGGCCAGGCGTTGGATATACCTGTTGTGGGAGTTTCTACCCTGAGGGTTTTGGCTTGGAATTACTACCGGGCATCGGGGCTGATTTGCCCTGTTCTTGACGCCAGAAGAAATGAGGTTTACGCAGGAATCTACGGGTCAGGTCCAGAAGGTTTGGAGGAACTGGTAAGACCGGCGGCCATGCCTGTGGAACAGCTTTTGGACGAATTATCGCGATACCGCGAAAATGTTATCTTTTTGGGTGACGGAGTTCCGGTTTACCGGGATACTATCATCACCCGGCTTGGCTCCCGGGCTTTATTCGGGACTATGATTAACAGTTTTCCCAGGGCCGGGGCTGCTGCCGAACTTGGGATGGTTCAGCTGCAGCAGGGCCAGACAGAGGATTATACTTTTATGCAGCCGGTATATCTCCGGAAGTCGGAGGCTGAAACTACCTGGGAGAAAAAACACGGGCAATGATGTGAGGCGAATCAGATGGATAATACGAAAACACCCGTCCGGATTAAGCGGATGTGTAAGGCATACCTTGACGAGGTCGTGGCCATAGAGAATACATCTTTTCCTACGCCATGGTCACGAATGGCATTTTCTCATGAAATTGACAATAATGATTTTGCTTATTATATTGCTGCACTTGCAGGGGATAGGGTCATCGGGTATGCCGGGATGTGGATAATCCTTGATGAAGGGCATGTGACAACACTCGCGGTCCACCCTTCTTACAGGAGGAAGCAGGTCGGGGGAACGCTGCTTTGCGAGCTTTTTAAAGAAGCCCTCTGCAGGGGCTGCCAAAAAATGACTCTTGAAGTCAGGCCATCCAATTTTGCAGCCCTGAGGCTTTATGAAAATACGGGATTTATTTCCCATGGGGTCAGGCACGGTTACTATTCTGATACCGGTGAAGATGCAGTTATCATGTGGAAGAACCTTCGCAAAGATACCTGAAAGGTGTGGTCAAGTGTCGGCAGAGACAATCATACTTGGAATAGAAACATCTTGTGATGAAACATCGGCTGCTGTAATTGCAGATGGCAGCAGAATTATGTCAAGTGTTATTTCATCACAGGTCCCGGTGCATCAGAGATTCGGGGGCGTGGTTCCCGAAATAGCGTCCCGGAAGCATGTGGAACTGATAAACTCGGTAATTCGCCAGAGCTTAGACGAAGCCGGGGTTACTTTTAAGGATCTTACCGCTGTTGCGGTAACTTACGGTCCTGGACTGGTGGGGGCGCTCCTGGTCGGTGTTTCCGCTGCCAAGGCCTTGGCGTACACTCTTGACCTGCCCCTTATCGGGCTGAATCATGTGGAATGCCATATCTATGCTAATTTCCTCACCAGGCCTCCGGAGCTTCCGGTAGTCTGCCTGGTGGTTTCCGGTGGGCACACGGACCTGATCTTTATCCAAGCTCACGGAAGTTATGAACTCATCGGGAGAACCCGGGATGATGCTGCCGGAGAAGCCTTTGACAAGGTGGCCAGGGTCATGGGACTGGGATACCCTGGCGGTCCTCTGATAGACAGGCTGGCAGCCGGGGGAAATCCCGCAGCTATTGATTTCCCCAGGGCTTACCTGGAGAATAACAGTTTTGATTTCAGCTTCAGCGGGCTTAAGTCATCTGTTCTCAATTACCTCAACAAGGCAAAAATGAGAGGTGAAGAGATAGAACAGACTGATCTGGCGGCCAGCTTTCAGGGAGCGGTGGTCGATGTACTTAGCGATAAAACCGTGGCGGCTGCCGTGAAATATGGGGTAAGTACCGTTCTGCTGGCCGGCGGGGTTGCAGCCAATACCGGACTGAGACGGGAATTGACACGAAGGGCCCAATCTTTTGGTATCAGTGTCAGGTATCCGGAACCGGTCTTTTGTACCGACAATGCCGCTATGGTAGCCTGTGCCGGTTATTACAGGTATCTGCGGCGCGAGTTTGCCCCTCTTACTCTCAATGCTGTACCGGGTCTGAAGCTTGGTAAAGATGCCTATTGAACTCAAAAATATATTTTTCAGGGAATCCGGGAACACCTGTTTTGTGGATGAAAAGTACCTGTGGATAATGTGGATAAGTCTGTTGATAACTTGAAAAACGGGGAGTTTTACATGTGTAAAACACTTTCGTCCACAGAGCAGCAGGCCGGTGTGGATTTTGTGGAAAAGTGCCATCAGAATGTATTCTGTAAGGAACAGGAGATGTGGAAAAGGAGGGAATTTATTTGCTGCCGGTGCTTTTTGAATATGGGGCTTTTACTGTCTATGCCTGGGGATTTACCCTGAGCCTGGCAATTCTGCTGGGGACGATGGTTGCTGTAAGACTCGCCCGGGGCATTGGAATGGAACCTGACCGGATACTGGATCTTGTCATTGTTCTTGTTGTGGGCGGAGTGGTTGGCGCCAGACTGTTTTACGTTTTCGTGTATGAGCCTGGAAGATATCTGCAGGAACCCCTCCAGATATTTGCTATCTGGAAGGGCGGACTCGTTTATTATGGGGCTTTGATAGGTGGTTTCATAACCGGAACCTGGTATGTAATCAGAAAAAAGCTTCCTTTCTGGTCCCTGGCTGACCTGGTGTCGCCCCCCCTGGCCCTGGGCTATGGGATAGTACGGCTGGGATGCTTTATGAATGGCTGCTGTTACGGAAAAGAAACCGAGTCGTTTCTGGGGGTCGTCTTCCCGTATATTGAAGGTGCGCCCTGTCCTGACCTGATTGCCCGTTACCCTACTCAGCTTTTTTCTTCAGCTATCGGGTTTTTGCTTTTCGGGGTCTTGATGTTTGTCTGGAAGCGTAAAAAATTTGATGGGCAGGTATTTTTATTATTCCTGATACTTTATGGGATTGGCAGATCAATTGTGGAATCCTTCCGGGAGAACCTGCTGGTATTTGGAAATGTTACGGTATCCCAGTTGGTAAGTGCCATTATTGTTCTGGCTGCAATTGTTTTCTACCGCTTGCGAAGCCAACAGAAACATCATGGAGGGGGAGAATGATAAAACCTCCCGACTACCTGATATATGAATCTGCTTTCAGGGGGAATATTTTGCCGGTAACATCTTTATGTAATGTAAGCTGCATGTTCTGCAGTCACCGACATAACCCCCCGGGCATACAAATATATAAAACAGGACCGCGGTCTCTGGAAGAAGTGGCCCAAACCCTGCAGTTTATCTCACCTGAAGATAAAATAGTTATTGGAGAGTCTGTAACCAGGATTGTGGAAGGCGAACCGTTTACCCATCCGTTGATCCGGCAGATACTCCTGATGATAAGGGAACATTTCCCCGGAACACGTATTCAGATTACTACCAATGGAACTCTCATAGATGCGGAGACAGCCGATTTTCTGGCCGGGCTGGGGGATGTGGAGCTTTATTTATCCCTGAACAGTTCTAACCCGGCGGTGAGAAGACGCCTGATGAATGACTCCATGGCTGAACAGGCCGTGGGTTCAGCGCGCTGCCTGGCCGATGCAGGGGTGCCTTTTCACGGCAGCATTGTGGCCATGCCGCATATAATCGGGTGGGAGGATCTGGGGGAAACAGTATGCTGCCTCGCGGAATATGGCAGTGAGACTATCCGGGTTTTTTTGCCCGGATTCACTAAGAATACCCCGGAAAATCTGAAATTCAAGCCTGAAATGCATGAGGAGCTGGCAGCATATATTGCCTCGGTCAGAGCCCGGGCAGCGGTACCGGTTACCGTGGAGCCGCCTGTAATCAAAAATCTTGAAGCAGTAGTTACAGGGATTATCTCTGGTTCTCCGGCTGACAAAGCAGGCCTTTTGAGAGATGATATCCTCCTTTCTGTTGACGGAACCCGTTGTTTTTCCAGAGTACATGCCTTTAACAGGATTAGAGAGGGAGGACCTGTGAAGGTAGAAATCCAAAGAAACGGCCATACCTTTGGGGCTGATATTAAGAAGAAACAGGGCCAGGCCTCTGGAATTGTAATGGATTATGATATTGCTCCGGAAACGGCTGCTGCCGTAGAATCTATGGCAGCCAGGCATAAGCGTCTAAAACTTATGTGTTCTGTTTTGGGTGAAGCAGTTCTTGGGATGGCATTGGAGAAATCGCCCCAGAGGGGTGTTATTGATATAATTCCGGTGGATAACCTTTTTTTTGGAGGTTCGATTGCAGCCGCCGGGCTGCTAACGGTCGCAGACTTTGTCGCAGCTGCCCAGAGTGTAAGAATTGACTCCGGCAGAGATGTACTGATTGTTCCGGCTGTTGCTTTTGATGTCAGGGGTAAGGATTTGACAGGGAGAAGCTGCCTGGAATTAGAGGAAAAAATCGGCGCTAAAGTTGAAATTCTCTGAAATTTTTCTAATAAAGCAGGAATTTAGTAGGTTTTTGTGGAAATAATTAAAAATTTTTCAGAAATCCAAAGCGGGAATGTGACCATAAAAGTTCAAATAAAGGAGAGGGCATTATGTATAATCCTGAGAATGAAGCTATGCCCCGGGAACAGCTCAGGCAGCTGCAGCTGGAACGTTTGCAGAAAACTGTGCGCCGGGTATATGACAATGTACCGTTTTACAAGGAAAAATTCAAAGATAAGGGAATCGAGCCGGGAGATATTAAAACTCTGGAGGATCTGAAGCTGCTGCCTTTTACTGTTAAGCAGGATCTCAGAGATAATTATCCCTTTGGGCTGTTTGCTGAGCCAATGTCAGAAGTGGTGAGGATTCATGCCTCTTCCGGGACAACCGGTAAACCAACAGTTGTCGGTTATACCCAAAACGATATTAACACATGGTCTGAACTCATTGCCCGCTGTGTGGCCATGGTTGGCGGCAGCAAAGGAGATGTGGTTCAGGTCGCCTATGGTTACGGGTTGTTTACCGGGGGACTGGGCCTGCACTATGGAGCGGAACGGCTGGGCGCGTCCGTTATTCCGATTTCCGGAGGCAATACCAAACGCCAGCTGATGCTGATGGAGGATTTCGGTACCACCATTCTTTGTTGTACCCCGTCATATGCCCTTTTCCTTGGTGAAGAAGCAGGGGATTTTGGGGTAGATCTGGTTAACGGCAAGCTTAAGGCCGGTATTTTCGGCGCTGAGCCATGGTCAGAGAAAATGCGGGATCAACTCGAAAAGAATCTGGGAATCAAGGCATACAACATTTATGGTCTGAGTGAGATTATGGGGCCGGGTGTTTCCATGGAATGTGAATGCCAGTGCGGGATGCATGTTATGGAAGACTATTTTATCCCTGAAGTTATCGATCCACAGACAGGAGAATCCCTGCCTTATGGCTCCAAAGGGGAGATTGTTTTTACCACCATTACTAAGGAGGCATTCCCTCTCCTGAGATACAGAACCAGGGACATATCTGTTCTGACTGAGGAAAAATGCGAATGTGGCCGTACTTTTGTGAGAATGGACCGGGTGATGGGACGTACCGATGACATGTTGATTATACGCGGTGTGAATGTATTTCCCTCACAAATTGAAAGTGTGCTGCTTAATTTCGGGGAAACCGAACCCCATTACCTGCTGGTTGTTGACAGGCAGGGTACTCTTGATACTCTTGAAGTACTTGTGGAAGTTTCGGAAAAGATGTTCTCTGATGAGGTACGTAAAATGGAAGAGCTTGAAAGGAAGCTGGGCCACGAAATAGCCAGTCTTCTTGGTATATCTGCCAAGATCAAGCTGGTGGAACCAAAGACGATTCCACGGAGCGAAGGCAAGGCAAAACGTGTCATTGATAATAGGGAATTATAAAGAAGAATTGTGACCACCGAACTATAAGGAGGGAAAACGATTGAAAGTACAACAGATTTCTGTTTTTCTTGAAAACAAGTCCGGAAGGCTGGCTGAACTAACAGAGGTGCTGGGTCAGGCAGGAATAAATATCAGGGCCTTGTCCATTGCAGATACATCTGATTTTGGTATTTTGAGGCTTATTGTTAATAAGCCGGAAGAGGCCTTCAGGATACTAAAAGATGATGGGTTTAGTGTGAGTATTACTGATGTAATTGCTGTGGAAGTTCAGGATGATCCGGGAGGCCTTGCCAGGGTGATGGGCATTTTAAATTCTGCTGGGATAAATATAGAATACCTGTATGCTTTTCTGGAAAAGTCATCAAATGATGCCCTGGTCGTGTTCCGGGTGGAACAGGTAGATGAAGCTGTAGAACTTCTGGCGAAGCACAATGTTAACGTGGTTAAAGGCAGCGAGGTTTATAAACTATAAAATTGAGGGGGTTACCGTGAATTTGGGGTAATGCCCCTTTTTGCATAATTACTGCCTATATACCAAAAAATTTATTGCTAAGGGGGGAATACTATGAGGAAGAACCTGCCGTTTTTAGTTCTCTTTGTTGTGGTGGCAGTGGTTATCGGCGGTTACCTCGGTTACACTTCCCTGAACGAAGAGAAAACTGTAATCCCGGAAAACAGGGATATCAAGGCAGTGCCGCCGCAGATTGCTGATGATGAAAGCGATTCCGGCAATAAGCTCCAAGCCAGTGAAAGAGGGTCGGACTTATCTCCGCAAACTCTTAAGGAAACCGATGTGGAAAATGTGGACCCCAAAGCCGGAGAGATGATTGTCTGGGGAGAGGTCAAAGCCGTGGATATTGATAAACGGATTATTACCATCGACCAGGAAATGGATGACAACAGTGTCAAGATTAGTCCTAATGTTGCGGTGAAAAAGGATGCGGTTGTACGTACCAAAGATGATGTCAGTTCCCTGGAGCGGATTAAAGCCGGGGATATTGTTGGCGCTATTATAACCAGTGACGGGAACGCACGGGCGGTGTTGGTTAATTATTAAAAAGGTATAAAGTTTTTGTCCCGATTCATCGATAAATTAATAAGGGTATTTTACCCTTCCCGACAAAGGCAAACCCGTCGAAAGACGGGGACGCAAAACCACGGGTCTAAAGCAGATTGGCGGTTGGCTGTGAAACCGCTGTGATGCCATGACAGCCGGGTTGCCGGAGAATTGGGTTGGCTCACGGCCTGTCTTCGGCTTTTCGTCCGGAGACAGGCCTTAGTGTTCTCCGGATAGCACACAATTTAAGAGGATGGAGGTGATACTGATGGCTACGTCCACTGTTTTCAGGCATTTGCTGGCAGTATTGTTCGGGGCTTTTGCCTGGTGGTACTATTATACAGTGGAGCCGGTGGTAGATTATCCCACGTGGATGGGAAGTATAATTGCAGCTTTTGTTATCACTCTTATCGTAGTGATTATCTCGGAGAACATAGCACTGGGTCTGGTGATCATTATGGCGGTTTATGTTGTCTTCGGCCCTGGTCTTACTTGGGCGGTAAGCCAGTTCCTGCCTCTATTTGGCGGGGTGGTGGGGGCAAGCGCCATATGGAAAATAGTAATCTAAAAAGGGTAAATTCAGCTTGGACTTAGTCTGAGCTGTTTTTTTATTTACTAAATCTTGTCCTGCTACAGGTTTTCTTTTGAGCCAAATTAAAATATAATATTGGTATGTAATGGTATGCAGCGAGTAATTAAGTCTAATGCAGCAGTAGTTAAGTCTAATGCATCGAGTAGTTAAGTCTAATTTAGAGAGGCGGGTGTTGAGTTGTCTCAGGAATATTCGGACAACATTGATGAACCAGGGGATTCTTCACAAAAGGTATGGGGGTTTCTGAAGGATATTTTACAGATTGTTTTCTTTGCACTTATATTAACCTTTTTTTTACGCACATACGTGATTGAAGCAAGGCTGATTCCGTCAGAGTCAATGCTGCCTACACTCGAAATCGGTGACAGGCTTCTGGTAGACAAGATTGTATTTAAGTTCAGGGAACTGGAGCGGACCGACATTGTTGTCTTTGCGCCCCCTCCGGAGGCGCAGCGGGGAGCGGGTGATGATGACCTGATTAAGCGGGTTGTGGGTTTACCCGGTGATACTGTAGAAGTAAAAGAGAGCCGGGTATTTGTTAATAATAAGCCCCTGGATGAGCCATATATTGCCGAGAGGCTTAATTATACCTATGGGCCTGTTGCCATTCCGGAAGGGTATCTGTTTGTTATGGGGGATAATCGTAATTATAGTTTTGACAGCCATGCATGGGGCTTTTTACCTCTGGAAAATCTCAAAGGAAGGGCGTTTTTCAGGTTTTGGCCCCTGGACAGGTTTGGATTAATTGATGGAGTAAAATCCTAGATATAAAGGAATTTCAATTTTCGTGAGACTTATATATTAATTTAATAAATAGAAAAGGGGTTCTGGGAATGAAAAAACAGCTTAGGAAAGAAATTATTGCGGCCAGGATGGCCCAGACAGATGAAGAGGCTGCCGAAAAGAGCGCGCGGATAGTTAAACAGCTGGAGGAACTGCCAGAGTTTCAAAGCGCCGGATTAATAATGTTTTATCTTGATTTCAGGAAGGAAGTTGCTACCGGGAATTTAATTGCCAAATGCCTGCAGAACGGGAAAAGGGTGGTTGTTCCCATTACTGACACCAAAAATATCAGGCTTATCCCTTCAGAAATAATCAATTATCCGGGGGATCTCACTTCCGGTACCTGGGGCATACTGGAACCAAAACCTGAGTGTGTAAGGCCTGTTGAGCCGACCGAAATAGACTTTGTTGTTGTGCCGGGGGTATCTTTTGATGCTGTCGGAAACAGGCTCGGCTATGGCGGCGGCTTTTATGACCGTTTCCTGAGACTGCTCCGTCCAGAGGCCTCATTTGCCGCCCTGGCCTTTGAACTCCAGATCAGAGATGATGTTTATCCTGAAGCTCACGATTATCCGATGAGGTATGTGGTGACCGAAAACCGCGTTATCAAATGCGGATAGGGCGGTTGGTTTAAGACTTCGTCTGTGTCAAAAAATAATCAGGAGTCCTCGACGTACCACCGGTACGACTCGGACTCCTGATTATTTTTTTCTTGCCCTTCAGGAAACTATATTAATTCACTTTTTTAATGCGGTTCTTCGAATGATGATTCAAATTGTAACATTGGTGGAAAAAGAAGGAATATCTGGGGCTTCTGGAGAAACAAAAGTTTATTGTGTGAAATTTGGCAGATAATGGCGGTATAGCAGATAATAGCGGCATAAACGAAATGTTTATTCGTGAATGCGGGAGATAAGCGGACATCGCTCGCTGCGCTCGCTCGTCCGATTATCGCGGCGCCGGTTTCCCGAGGGCACGGCGACGTCATAGCTCGCGCAAAACGCTCGCGACGTCGCCTATCAGCCGGGTTCCCGGCTGATGCCCAAATGCCCACTGCGTGGGCACTTCGGGAACCC
>NZ_JAHHUL010000023.1 GCF_019008365.1 Phosphitispora fastidiosa
ACCCAGGAACTGCTCCCCTCCCATTGTGGCTTAACTACATAAATTTTTGCTGATTTTGGGGAGGGGGAAAGTGCATCCATTGCTTTACCAAATTATATCACAAATGACGTTTTATGTATGAATACTGTCGGTTTTCTGTGTTATCAAGAGTTTAGCCGGGGTTTACAAAACTTTGAATCCCCATAAGTGTTTCTGAACACGCGGCTTCGTCCAACACGTGTTGCCGCAATTGAGCATATTGAGTAATGACTTAACGCCGGTAGGGCCAGTGCTTAGCCGGTGTTTTTGCATGCTCAACTGCGGAAACACGGCTAAAATGTTAGATGATGTTGTGCCTCCCCAATGAATAACCGTAATCTCCTTCACTCTATAGTCTCAACCTGCCATTCATCAGTTGTTAATTCTATAGCTTCTATAGCTTGAAAACAAAATTTTTGGATAACCTGAGCTGACAAGTTAATTTCTATAAAGGCTCCATTCTTTAGCTCCCGAATTGCCCGGAACTTTTTTTTGTCTCGTCCAATAAAGCGAGGAAACTGCTGAATTAACTGTTCAAACTTATCTGGTTCTAGCTCCGCGATTGTATTTGTGGTCTGCTCAAGGACATCTCTCCAAGAATTTACCGAGAATTTTTGACCAAGTATCCATAAGGCCTGAGGAGTTGTTCCGGTAACATCTGCATGCCCATTATATTCATAATTTTTATCCCCAAAATACGGCCAAACTTCCAAAGCTTTTTCAGCAAGAAAGTTAGCACGGCTTAAAATGTCTTCCTTATTCCAAGAGAGCTTGTCCACAAAGTATTTGTTTAGTTCAAGATGACTTTCAGTAAACCGAATCCTCTTGTTTTCAAAATCATCGTTTGACAATTCCGGGTTATATGCGGTTAATGTTAGATTACCGAGGGTATGTAGATGTAAATCGTGTATTATCCCCCAATCATCTCCTAAATGGTCTTGCCACCATTCTGTGAGAGTTTGAGGCATCACATGCTCAATAGTTAATTCTTCAAACGGCACTTGTTCCTTATGATTGTAAGACTCTTCTATGCTCTCTAAAATAATCTTCGTCTTTCTTGCTCTGTCACCAGTACCATATAAGTTTGAATCCTGTAATCTAGCCTTAAATTCGGAATCCTTCGGATAACCTTTTGATTGGAGGATACCTTTTAATTTATCAACAAAACTTCCAGTTTCTTTGTTATTAATTGATGTATAAAGGGGAGGGAATATTTTATTGAGTTGGTTGGTGGGAACGTTACAAACAAAACGACGAATCATAAAGTTTTCTATTACTTTAAGAATTTCTATAAAATCATCGTCCGAGATTTTAGTTTGAGCGTAATCATCGTAACAATTCAATAAGAAAGGATATGCTGTAGTTACCTCAATTCGATTGATGCGCTGTAAAGCTTTCCTCACCCCTAAATTGGTTTCATTATCGGGACAAAGAAGCTTTTGGTAGTATTCTGCAAACCTCGAAAGGTTTTTTAGATGATTAAGTGCATCTTCCTGACCAACAAGCTCTTTAAGCGATAAATAAACATCACTTTGCTTAACCTTGGAGCCAGTTCTCATCAAATAATGACGTATAAATTCAGTTAAATTGTCCCCAAGACCCTCTTGCATAGGTTTCCAGTAATCAGAATAAACATTTTCCTGGTCGTTAATATGAATCCGCATAAAGAAATAGTTACGAATCAAATCAGACTGAGTCAGCGGTCTTCCTTTTGCATTAAGACTCTCAAAAACCAAATGAGGATTATCTTCTGGGTCAAGAACAATACTTACCACTGACAAATAACTAGAAATAACTTTTTGTAGGGTTTGGCAGTCAATATTACTCTGCTTAACTTTTCTTTCAAAGTATTTATATGCTTCTGTAACTTTATCTTCAGGCAGAATAGGTTCTGAGTCTATTAACTTTTTAAAAGAAGCCCGGTCAACCTGTGTTGGCAAGAGTTTATAATGGTCTGACTCCTTTTTATATGGATTAACTAGCAACGTATTATTTATCTCTTCGGCCAGTTCATTTTGTTGAATTTTAGTTAACTGATCGCGTAGAAGAGTAAGCAATATGAAAATCGTTGAAAGACGCTGCTGACCATCAATCAATAGGTACTTTGCTACACCTTCAGGTACCGAAGTAGTAGGCATGGTGACTATTGAGCCTATGAAGTGGTCACGAGGATTTTCCATCTCACTTAATTCTATTAAATCATTCCATAAAATCTCCCATTCCTTTTTATCCCAACTGTAGGAACGCTGAAAAAGAGGAACAACGTACTGTTTCGTCCCTTCAATAATTGGCTGTAACTTTGTTTCGGATGCGTTCATTGAATGACCACCTTCCCAAAAATCAATATATTTTTTGACCCCAAAGAATACTCCGATAGCACAATTTCATCTAACTCCCGCATTTACGCCCAAAGCTTTCGTTTATGCCACCTATAGCCGCCTCAAATCAAACTTCCGCCTTCAATAATAATTTCTTTTTCTCCAAACCTCCCTATAATCCCTTCTTTTTCCACCAATGTCACAATTTGATTTATAACCTCCTAACAACCTGCACAAAAAAAGGTATCCCATTTTTACATGGGACACCCACTTCTGTGCCTTTTGGGTCGCAATATTTAAATTCCGGCATCTTTCCGGAGAGCTTCTGCCTTGTCGGTTTTCTCCCATTTCAGGTCTACATCAGTCCTGCCAAAATGTCCAAATGCAGCAATCTGCCTGTAAATAGGTCTTCTCAGGTCAAGATCCCTGATAATGCCTGCCGGTCTCAGGTCAAAGTGTTTTCTGACCAATTCAACCATTTTTTCCTCTTCCAGTTTGCCGGTTCCGAAGGTTTCCACCATTATGGATACCGGCTGGGCTACCCCAATGGCGTAAGCCAATTGGACCTCACAGCGCCCGGCCAGGCCAGCGGCAACGATATTCTTGGCCACATAACGGGCGGCATATGCTGCCGACCGGTCAACCTTTGTGGGGTCTTTGCCGGAAAAGGCTCCGCCGCCGTGACGCGCCATCCCGCCATATGTATCGACAATTATTTTCCTGCCGGTAACCCCGGCATCCCCCTGTGGCCCGCCAACTACGAACCTCCCGGTGGGATTGACCAGAATCCTTGTTTTCTCATCCATTAATTCGACCGGAATCACTGGTTTGATTACTTTTTCGATGATGCCTTCCCTGATTGTATCCATGGAAACATCAGGTTTATGCTGGGTAGAGATAATTACAGTATCGACTCTTTTGGGGGTATCGCCCTCATACTCGATAGTCACCTGGCTCTTGCCGTCAGGCCTGAGAAAAGTGAGTTCTCTCTTTTTCCTGACATCTGACAGTCTTCTGGTGAGTTTTTGAGCCAGCGAGATGGGTAAGGGCATCAATTCCGGGGTTTCGTTGGAAGCATAGCCAAACATCATCCCCTGGTCGCCGGCGCCGATTGCTTCAATCTCAGTGTCTGACATTTCACCGGATTTTGCCTCCAGAGCCTTGTCCACTCCCATTGCTATATCAGGTGACTGTTCATCAATAGAAGTAATCACCGCACAGGTATCACAATCAAAACCGTATTTGGCTCTGGTATATCCAATCTCCCTGATAGTTTCCCTGACAACTTTGGTGATATCCACGTAACATTTAGTAGTAATTTCCCCCATTACCAGGACCAGACCGGTGGTTACTGCGGTTTCACAGGCAACTCTGGCCATAGGATCCTGCTCAATGATTGCATCAAGTACTGCATCAGAAATCTGGTCGGCTATCTTATCAGGATGGCCTTCAGTTACAGATTCAGATGTAAAAAGTCTTTTTGCCAAGAATATCCCTCCTTCAATGATTTTAAGTCTTGCGGAAAAGTCTTCCTTCGAAAATATCTTTTCCTTTATATTCAAGGATTTGCCCTAATGTTTTAAAACACAGCTATGAGCCTGTCCAAAATTCGGTGGGCAACTTCCTCTTTTGCCATTTTATCAATTTGCTCCATATGCCCGTCTTTGTAGATTAACTTTACAATATTAGTATCTGTACCAAAACCGGCCCCACGCTGAGTAATGTCATTGGCAACTATTAAATCAAGATTTTTTGCTGTAATCTTTTTGATGGCATTTTCCACTACATTATCAGTTTCTGCAGCAAACCCCACCAAGACCTGTTTACCCTTGTTTTCTCCGAGATAGTGCAGGATATCAGGCGTCCTTTCAAAAATTACCTCCAGGTCGCCCGGACCCTTCTTCATTTTGTTGGCAAAGCTTTCTTTAGGGCTGTAATCAGCTACCGCGGCAGCCTTGACGATTATGTCAGCCTCCTGATAATGCTCCTTCACCGCCGCAAACATGTCCCTGGCGCTTAATACAGGAATGTGCTCCACACCCTGCGGCGCCGGGATGTTCACCGGTCCTGACACAAGTATTACCCTGGCTCCTCTGCTGCGTGCCGCCCCGGCAATGGCATATCCCATTTTTCCGGTGCTGCCGTTGGACAGAAACCTAACCGGGTCCAGGTATTCCCTGGTAGGCCCGGCTGTTATCAAAAATGTCTTCCCTGAGAAATCGCCGGATTTACTAACCAGACCGGCAATTTCCTCAAAAATAATATCCAAACCGGGCAGCCGTCCTTTGCCCTCATAGCCACAGGCAAGCCCTCCTACGTCCGGTTCGAGAAAACGGCATCCATAAGATGCCAGCTTTTTGAGATTACTCTGAAAAACGGGATTTTCATACATATGTACATTCATGGCCGGTACAAAAAGAACCGGAGCCTTTGTTGCCATGATTACTGTAGACAGGATGTCGTCAGCTATACCGGCGCTGACCTTGCCGATAATGTTTGCTGTAGCCGGCACAACTGCCAGCAGATCGGCCCTGTCAGCAAGGGAGATATGCTTTACTTCCCACTTTTCGGGTGTTTCAAACATACCTGTTGTCACCGGGTTCCGGGATATCGTCTGCAGGGTCAGCGGCGTGATAAACCGTGTGGCAGCTTCAGTCATGACCACATGGACATCTGCACCTGTCTTAACAAGCCTGCTGACCAGGTCGGGAGTCTTATAGGCAGCTATACCCCCGGTTATCCCAATAACTATGCACTTTCCTGTCAACATCAGCCTTCACCAACTTTTCCGGGCGGGAGATTACTTAATCCCTGCTTTGGTTCTCTCATACTGAATCAGATTTTCAGAAATTTCCTCAAGAGCTACAGAAACAGGTTTATAAGAATCGGATTCAACAAGCTTGGGCATCCCTTCGGTAATTTCTCTGGCCCTTTTCGCTGCAGCTACAACCAAAGTATACTTACTGTCTACGTGTTTCATCAAATCATCCAAAGAAGGCTGCTTCATTTTTTACCCCCTCACCAATTCTTTGTTCCAGTCCTGTCCGGCTGGCTTTTTCTGTTAAGAAAGCTTATCTGCCAGGAGCGGCGCCTCCGGACCAGCATCACGCTGAATCCGGTACCTGTTGGTACGGCTGCTTTCAGCGACAATTATACACTCCACCTTATCCACTGCCTCTTCTAAAATATCATTTACCACTACATAATTATATTCATGCAGGTGAGATAATTCCTCCATGGACTTGCCCAATCTTTTGGTAATAACTTCCATCGAGTCGGTACCTCTGCCTGTTATCCGCGCTCTGAGCGCTTCCATGGACGGTGGAATCACAAAAATATATATACCATCCGGAGCTTTTTGCTTTACTTTAAGAGCGCCCTTAATATCTATTTCCAGCAATACATCACGGCCCTGAGCTAAAGCTTCGTCAACCGGGGTTTTGGGAGTCCCGTAATAGTTATCATATACCGGCGCCCATTCCAGGAACTCATCCCGGGCCAGCATTGCTTCAAAATCTGTTTTATCCTTAAAGTGATATTCCTTTCCATCGGTTTCTCCGGCTCTAGGTAGTCTGGTAGTGGCAGAAACCGAAAGAAATATATCAGGTCTCCGCTTTAAGAGGGACTTGCAAATAGTCCCTTTTCCTGTACCCGACGGACCTGAAATCACAATAAGCAAACCCGGTACTGTCATACCACCATTCCCCTCTATTAAATTTTTTATCGGCCAGGTTCTCCTTCAAATCAACAGACCTCCGGTATTGACCGGCTTTCGCCTGCTGTTGACTCTTAGTCTGCCGGGTCTTCCTGGTGCGAATTATCCTTGTTTGACAGCCGGTGAGCAACTGTTTCGGGCTGAACAGCCGATAGAATGACGTGGTCACTGTCAGTAATGATAACAGCCCTGGTCCTCCGTCCATATGTCGCATCAATCAGCATACCGCGATCACGGGCTTCGGTAATGATCCTTTTTATTGGCGCCGATTCCGGGCTGACGATTGCAATAATCCTGTTGGCAGAAACGATATTGCCAAAACCGATATTGATTAATTTGATATCCATGAAATCTTCCTCCTCAAATGGAATTAGTAAAAACCTGTCTTCTGCAGGTACTTTATAATATTTTCCCCGACAAACCTCCTTTTACTCGAAAAAGTACGTATTGCTCACAGTTATTCTATATTCTGCACCTGTTCTCTTATTTTCTCCACTTCACTCTTTGCTTTTATTACCATGGAGGTTATGTTAACATCATTGGCCTTGGAGCCAATTGTATTGAACTCCCGGTTAAGCTCCTGGACCAGAAAATCAAGTTTTCTGCCGGCAGGTTCGTCCTGTGAAAGTGTTGTCCGAAGTTCCTCAAAATGGCTTCTGAGCCTGACCAGTTCCTCAGATATGTTGCTGCGATCAGCAAAAACAGCAATCTCAGAGGCTAGCCTGGCTTCATCAATATCAACCTCCGCATCCAATTCCTTCAGCCTCAATTTCAGTTTTTCGCGGTATTCGGAGACAACTGCCGGAGCTCTCCCGGTTATTGTTTCAGTGTACTGCTCCAGTCTGCCGGCGCGCATGAGCAAATCTTCTCTCAGCCTGCTGCCTTCAGTTGTACGCATTTCCACAATCTTCTCCACGGCTTCCTCAACCGCTTTTTGCAGGACTGGCCAGATAATGTCGAGATCATCCGGGACATCTTCGGTTACAATCACATCCGGAAGTCTTGCTATATCTATTATTCCGGGTTTATCCGAAATTCCCAGTGTTTCTCCTAAATCCTCCAATGCATTATAATAAGCCATTGCAAGGTCTTTGTCAACTTGAATTGACTTATTTCCCCTGCCCAAATCGCTGACATTTATAAAAACATCCAGCCTGCCCCTGGAGACATATTCCTGAATCAATTTTCTGATACGATCCTCCAGGGCTATGTAATACTTGGGCATTCTTACTACAACTTCACAGAACCTGTGGTTTACGGACCTTATTTCCACCGTAAAGGCCTTTTCCTGAGTTTCGTTTTCGCCCCTGCCGTAGCCGGTCATACTTTTCACCATATCTGTATTTATTCAACCCCTTTTTGTCTTATTATGTACTGCTTTATGCAAAATTTTGTGTCTAATTGCTGTTTTCTTTTTGTTACTCATTATTTCCAGATCCTACACAAAAATTATAGTTCTACTTAATATGAAAAACTCCTTTTAAAATCAAAAAAAATCAAAATATCTCCTTTGGCATTTCCTATATTTCTACATTCTACCGCTTTTTCCTGCAACACCACGTATAACTCTACGGACAAATCCGCTGTCTCTCCCGAAAGAAATGGCCGCCCCACTATTCTTATGTGGGACAGCCTCGTCTATGTTACAGTTTTTTTCAAAACTCCGGTGGTCCAATATCCGTCTTAAAATTCTAATGGTCCGATACTCTTCTTGAAACGGCCAATGGCTTCTTCTATGCGCTCCTTTTCCACTGTCAGGGCAATCCGGAAGAAACCTTCCCCGTATTCACCGTAACCATTGCCTGGAGTAATAACCACCCCGGACTTTGCAAACACCATCTCAGCAAAGGATATTGAGGTATATCCCTTGGGCACGGGCACCCATAGATAAATAGTCGCTTTTGGCATATCCAGGTTCCAACCCATGCTGTTCAATCCGTCAATAACAATTTTAGCCCTTTCCTTATATACTTCGCTCATTTCAGCCGGACAATCCTGCGGGCCTGACAGGGCAGCTATCCCAGCATACTGTACTGCCTGGAAGGCCCCGGAATCTATGTTTGACTTAATCCTGCCAAGGGCCTCAACCACGCGGGAATTACCAACAGCCCAGGCAATCCGCCATCCGGTCATGTTAAAGGATTTTGAAAGTGAGCCAAACTCAATACCAACATCCTTGGCTCCGGGATACTCTAAAAAGCTGGGTGGCCTGTATCCGTCAAAGGCGATTTCCTGATAAGCCGCATCATGACATACAATCACATCATACTTCCGGGCAAATTCGATTACTTTCCTGTAAAAATCATCGTTGGCAATTGCCCCGGTAGGATTATTGGGGTAATTAATAAACATTAGTTTTGCCTTTTGAGCAATTTCCTCCGGTATTGCATCCAAGTCAGGCAGGAAACCGTTTTCTGCCTTTAAAGGCATTGCATACGACTCTGCCCCTGCCAGCAGGGCGCCAATTCCATATACGGGATAACCAGGGTCAGGAATCAAGGCAACATCACCGGGGTCCAGGTAGCATAGTGAAATATGGGCAATGCCTTCTTTCGAACCTATCAGGGTGACCACTTCGCTTTTAGGATCAAGGTCAACCCCAAACCTTTCCTTATAATATTGTGCTACTGAATCACGGTACTTGAGCATTCCCACTGAAGACGGGTAGCGGTGATTCTCCGGGTTATGTGCCTGCTCACAAAGCTTATCAATAATATGTCCGGGAGTCGGCCGGTCAGGATCACCGATCCCCAGGCTGATAACGTCAACCCCTTCGGCTTTTGCCTTTTCAATAGTCTTTTCAATGCGGGCAAACAAGTATGGTGGTAACTGTTTAATTCTCTTTGCCTCTTCCACTTAATAAACAACCTCCTTGTATTTATGGGCAGCAGCCGGTCTGTCTGCCTTAATATTCTCCGGTAAATACGTATTCACCCGGGCCGGTCATATAAACATGGTTATTCTCCGCCCACTCAATAACGAGGTCACCACCTGCCAGGTGAACCGTTACCTTCCTGTCGGTGAGACTGTTCAAAACACACGCTACCCCGGTAGCACAGGCACCTGTGCCGCAAGCCAGGGTCTCCCCGGCTCCCCGCTCCCAGACCCTCATATTAACCTCCTGCCTGTTAAGCACGTGTACAAATTCAACATTTGTCTTCCTGGGAAAAACCGGGTGACTTTCCAGTGCCGGACCAACCTGTGACAGGGGCACATTATTTACATCACTGACAAAAGTAATACAATGGGGATTTCCCATTGATACACACGTTACCCTGTATTTCTCTTCATCTACCGCTACAGGTTCATCAACTACCCTGCCGGCAGCGCCCTCCATGGGGATTAATCCTCGCTCCAAACGCGGTTCACCCATGTCCACCTTAACTGAAGTCACAGTTTCGCCATCCAGGACTAATTCAGGAATAATTATGCCGGCAAGGGTTTCCACCGTAAGCGCCCTTTTCCTGACAATATTCTGTTCATAAACATACCTGGCAAAACACCTTATCGCATTCCCACACATTTCAGGCTCACTGCCATCAGGATTAAATATCCGCATCCGGATGTCGGCTTCCCGGGAGGGAAGAATTAATACCAGACCGTCAGCTCCGACACCGAAATGCCTGTCACAAACTTTCCGCGATAATTCACCCAAATCTCCTGTTAGGTCATATTCTAAAGAATTAACCAGGACAAAGTCATTACCCAGTCCCTGCATCTTAGTAAACTTCATTCTTCCACCCCCTTCCATTAATCGGCGCGCGCCTTTCAGTTCCGCTGCGCGCGCCATTTTATACCTTCATACCTTTGAGCCAAGCATTAGAGGCATATATCTATTTCAATATCTTATAACAACTTTTTCCGTTTTGCAACACCCCACACAATTGTATACAATATATAGCAGTTTACGGCAGGCGAATTGACTGGTTTTTCAATAGAGTGTTATACTATAATGACCGAAAGTTTTTCATTCTATTCCAAGAAAAGGAGGGGTGATCAAATGGCTTTTGACGGACTGGTAATGGCCGCTGTCCGCGAAGAACTCAATAGAATCGTCATTGGCGGCCGGATTGAGAAAATTTATCAGCCCCTAGCTAGGGAAATACTCCTGGTAATTCACAAGGACCGCACCAAATACCGGCTCCTGATATCGGCAGATGCCGGCAAGGCCCGGATCCATGTTACCAAAACCGTGAGGGAGAATCCCCTGACCCCTCCCCTGTTTTGCATGGTCCTGAGAAAGCACCTTGAAGGAGGAAAAATCTTTGGTGTGGAACAGCCGGGTCTGGAAAGAATTCTTAAAATACGGGTAGAGGCGGCAGACGAACTGGGCATCCTGGCGGAAAAAACACTGATCTGCGAGGTAATGGGAAAACACAGTAATATTATCCTGGTTAATCCCAGTTCCAACACTATCCTTGACGGGATCAACCGTTATTCATATGCCACCAGCAGACACCGCGAAATACTGCCCGGCAGGCAGTATGTTTCCCCGCCGGAATCAGAAAAGCAGGACCCGTCTATTGTAACCGAAGACCTTTTCCGCTCAAAGCTGTGGAATCCCTCCCAGGACCTGTCTGTTGAGAAAATACTGCTTAACAGCTTTGACGGGCTCAGCCCGCAAACCTGCAGAGAGATAGCTGCCCGGGCGGGTCTTGAGCCCGATACCGGGTGTCAGTTTCTTGGTGAACTGGAGCTGAACCGGCTCTGGAGCTCCTTTGAAACAATTCGGGAACAACTCCGGTCAGGAGTTTTTCAACCGGTGGTCTGCTATTCCGACGGCGCTCCGGCTGCCTTCTCAGCCATAAGCTTGACCCATATTCCTGAAGCCTGCTGCAAACAGGGGGGCATCAGTGAGGTCATTGACGAATTCTATTCGGTAAAGGAACGCCGGGAACAATTCCGGCAGGAAGCAGCCAACCTGCTGAAAACCTTGAAAAATGAAATTAAGAAAACCGGAAAAAAGCATTCCATACACACCCTGAATTTGAAGAAGGCCGCTGATGCCGAACAGCTAAAGATTTTTGGTGAATTAATTACCGCAAATCTGTTCCAGATACCGGAACGTACCGATACTGTTGAACTGGAGAATTATTATGACCCTGAGGGAAAAACAGTGCTGATCCCTCTGAACCCCAGGTTTTCCACAGCAGAAAATGCCCAACTATATTTCAAGAAATACACTAAGGCCCGCCAGGCAGGCGTAATTGCCCGGAACTATCTTCAGGAGACCGAAGCTGAACTGGATTATCTGGAATCTGTTGTTACTGCCGCTGAGCAGGCCGAAAACATGACTGAGCTTAAGGAAATAAGAGCAGAGCTTATCAAGGAAGGGTACATTAAACCGGAAAAACCCGGCCCCAGAGGGCCCAAAAAACAGGAAGCGCAGGCTTCCAAACCGGAACCTATGAAAATAAAAACAGAGGAAGGCTTCGAAATCCTGGTGGGCCGTAACAACCGACAAAACGACTACCTGACCATGAAGCTGGCCCAGCCGGACGACCTCTGGCTGCACGTCAAGGATATCCCGGGTTCCCATATTGTTGTCAGGAGCCCCCAAACTGCCGGCGTTCCCGACAATGTCATCGAAAGGGCTGCAGAGGTGGCCGCATACTATTCCCGGGGTCGGGAATCGTCAAAAGTACCTGTGGATTATACGCTGCGGAAGAATGTCCGCAAACCAAAAGGCGCCAAACCCGGGATGGTTATTTATGACAGTCAGAAGACTGTCTTTGTGGAACCGAAACCGTAATAAATGCAGTGAGTCAGCCTTTGCAAGGCTGACTCACTGCATTTTATCGGGAACAAATCTTTATACCTGTCTGCTGCCCGGTTTTATCACAGGAAGGCCTTCTCTGCACAAAGGGCAGTCCTCAGGGTCATAAGACTGAATTTCCATCGAGAGCACGGCTTCAGCTTTGACGCCAAAGTCCACCTTACCATTGCTGCGGTTAACCAGAACGCCAACTCCGACAACCTCGCCGCCTTTTTGGCGCACTACTTCAATTACCTCTTTGACAGAGCCCCCTGTGGTGACCACATCCTCCACAACCAGAACCTTTTCACCCGGTTCAATGACAAATCCCCGTCTTAGTGACATTACCCCCTGTTCCCGTTCGGTAAATATTGTCCTGACCCCCATTGCCCTGCCGACCTCGTAGGCTACGATGATTCCGCCAAGGGCGGGGCCGATAACTGTATCCACTTTGACGCCCGCAAACCTCTCTGCAAGGTCACGGCACAATCGGGAAGCATATTCAGGGTACTGCAGGACCTGGGCACACTGCATATACTGGCTGCTGTGCCTCCCTGAAGTCAACCTGAAATGCCCTGTAAGAAGAGCTTTTGATTTAGTGAAAATTTCGATAGCCTGTTCCTCGGTTAACAATTTAACCCCTCCTCCATTTCATCAACTATTCTTTTAGCTGCCTCAACTGGGTCAGCAGCCCCTGTTATCGGCCTGCCAACCACCAGGTAACTGGCGCCTGCCTTAACTGCCTCTGCCGGTGTCATCACCCGTTTCTGGTCATTTACCGCCGCCCACGCCGGACGCACCCCGGGAGTAATAATCACGAAATCCGGCCCGCAGGCTGCCCTGATAGCGGAAATCTCTTTGGGGGAAGCCACCACGCCGTTCAATCCTGAACTTTGTGCCAGCCTGGCCCAGCGGACAACCTGGTCAGCCACAGTTCCGGAAACGCCCATTTCATCATTCAGGATCTTCTGATTAATACTGGTCAGAACAGTGACACCGATTACCAGCGGCTTTGGCTCACCGGATTTGGCGCTCTCCGCTGCGGTAAACTCCACAGCCTTTTGCATCATTTCTGACCCACCGGCTGTATGTACATTATACATAAATACCTTCATCCGGGTCAGCACAGCTCCTGCCTTACCCACCGTATTGGGAATATCATGCAGCTTCAGGTCAAGAAAAACCCGGCCGCCAAGGCTGTGAATCCGCTTCACAACATCAGGCCCTTCACTGTTAAACAGCTGCATCCCGATCTTAAATACCCCTACATGGTCCTGCAGCATTGCGACAAGTTTTTCCGCCTCTGTTACAGTATCCACATCAAGAGCTATAATCAGCCTGTCTTTTACAGACATATCGTTCACCTCCATATTATTTCCAGGCGGCCCCCACCAGGTCATTTACATCTGTAATGCCATTGTCTTTCAGATATTGTTCAATCCCGGCAATGATCTCCATAGTTGCCCCGGGTTTAACAAAGTTGGCCGTCCCCACAGCAACCGCAGCGGCCCCGGCCAGGATGAATTCAATGGCATCCTCTGCATTCATAATGCCGCCCATTCCCAGGATGGGCATCCTGACAGCCTGAGCAACCTGCCACACCATCCGGACAGCCACCGGCCTGATAGCCGGACCTGACAGTCCGCCCATAACATTGCCCAGAAACGGTTTCCTGGACCTGATATCTATTTTCATGCCCAGCAGGGTGTTGATCAAAGCCAGGGCATCTGCCCCCGCTTCGGCAACTCTCCCGGCTATTTCGACTATGTCTGTCACATTGGGTGACAGCTTGGCAATCAGGGGAAGTGTGGTGTTTTCCCTGACCACCCGGATTACCTCTGCAGCCATAAGACAGTCAGTACCAAAAACCATCCCGCCCTGCTTCACATTGGGGCAGGAAATATTGACCTCCAGGGCAGATACGCCCTGGGCCCCGGACAGCCGCCGGGTAACCTCTGCATAATCATCCAGTGAATTGCCGGCAATATTAACAATGACCGGTGTATCGTAATTCCTGAGATATGGCAGGTCTTCCTCGATAAAGTGATCCACCCCGGGGTTCTGCAGGCCTATACAGTTAAGGATGCCGGCAGGGGTCTCGGCAATCCTGGGGGTCGGGTTGCCCTTCCGGGGTTCCAGGGTAGTGCCTTTTACAGTAATAGCACCAAGCCTGTTAAGGTCAACATATGGCGCATATTCCGGACCAAATCCAAAGGTACCGGAAGCTGTTGTTACCGGGTTTTTCATCTGCAGCCCACCCAGGTTAACACCCAGGTTAACAGCAGGTTTAACAGCAGGTTTAACAGCAAGGTTATCTGCCGGGATATCTGTCGGGTTATCTGTCGGGTTAGTCATCCAGAATCACCTCACTCGCCTCAAAAACCGGGCCATCTACACATACCTTTTTATACTCAAAGCCCTCTGCTGAATCATCCGGCTCCCTGCCGGCAGCAGTTTTGCTTTTACACACACAGGCCAGACAAGCGCCCACTCCGCAGCCCATATATTCCTCCAGGGAAACCTGGCCGCTGAGCCCAAACCCTTTGGTCAGGCTGATCAGCCCTTTAAGCATGGGATTGGGGCCACAGGCAAAGAAATAATCAGGTGTGCCGCCAGATATTTCATCTTCAGCCAGTAGGGTGACAAAACCTTTGTAACCAAGACTGCCGTCATCTGTAGCTATCTTCACTTTTACACCAAGTAACTCCAACTGTTCCCTTCCGATGATAAAATCTGCAGACCGTGCTCCCAGCAGTACAGTCTGTTGAATTCCATAATGTTTCAGGCTGTGGATGAGGGGAAACAAGGGAGCCACCCCGATACCTCCACCCACTACCAGCGCCTTTTTAATCCCATCAGGTACTGTAAACCCTTTTCCCAGAGGCCCCATAACATCTATCTCGTCACCGGGGGCCATCTCCGCCAGCAGGCGGGTCCCTGTGCCAACGACCTGGTAAAGAAGACTTATGGTTCCTTTGCCATAATCAATCCCATGAAGGCTGATGGGCCTTCTCAGCAGCGGGTCCAGACCGCTGCTGCAGCGAACATGGACAAACTGCCCGGGCTTGGCCAGTTTTGTTAATTGAGGGACATATACCCTCATAAGAAAATGCTCCGGCCCAACTTTCGTATTGACAACAACTTCACCTAATCCAGAATAAGACATGCTTGTGAACTCACCTCACATATTGGTAGTCAACGGCCTGCCACGTAATCAGCGACCAGGCCAAGGGCTGCGGGGAAATCCCGTCTCCCCAGGCCCACCCTGAAGTGGTTACCGCCGAAATCAAAAACCGACCCGGGAAGTATCATGACATTTTTGCTGCGGACAATTTCTTCACAAAACCCCTCTGCCGGCATGCGCCGCTCCAGCATTGGGAAGGCCACTGAACCTCCCATAGGTGGTATCCAGGTAAACAGGTCCGGATACCTGGTAAAAAATTCTTCCGCAACAGCCTTATTTCTACTAATGATCTCCATATTCCTGGCAATGATCTTATCTTTTGCCTCCAGTGCCATAATGGCCAGGACCTCTGAGGGTGCACTGCCGCAGATGGTGGTATAATCCTTGAAAGAGGCAAACCTTTTCAGAAGCGCCCGGTCACGGGTTGCCAGCCAGCCTGTTCTTAGTCCGGGAACCCCGAAAGCCTTGGAGAGTCCTGACAGGGTAATCCCTTTTTCATAACGGGCAGCCACTGCATCAAGGCGCCCGGTAATGTCAAACTCCAATAACCGGTACATCTCATCGGAAAATATGTATATCCCTCTACTGCGTGCCAATTCAATAATCCGGTCATATTCTGCCCTTGTGGGCAGATAACCGGTAGGATTGTGCGGGAAATTAACAATAATCAGCCGGGTTTCCGGCCGGAAATCCTTTTCCAGGGCATCAAGGTCCAGATGCCATGAACCGCCTCCGGGTTGAAGGCCCCACCGGGTCACCGTGCAGCCCAGGGATTCCGGGATCTCATAAAGGGACTGGTAAGCGGGGTGAATCACAATCACATGGTCACCCTTATCCAGAATGGTGTTCAAGGCAATAAAAATCCCCTCTTCCGGAGCGGCTGTCATGATATCATCAGCAGAGATGCCCGGGTAAAGTCTTGCTATAGCTTCGCGCAGATCAGGATGCCCCGCTGATTCCGTATATCCAAGACCCAGGTTTTCCCACAACCGTAAGCTGTGAGCATCGGCCATTGCCAGCATTTCAGCCATGGTCAGGCTCTCACAGTCAGATGCACTCAACAGAAAACGGACACTGAACTCATATTTGGCAAAAAACCTTTCTAACTTAAATTCCGGCAGCTTCAAATCAACATCCCCTTCCGTAAATGATTTTCCGCTCCTGGTTTCTGTCAGCAGGCAGCAGAGTAACCAGCACAATTTCCGGTTTAATATTTAATCTTATGGGCAGATCGCTCTCCCCGAGTCCCGGGTTGATTATCATCGTGGAAGGGCCTGATTGGTACCTGCCATAATTCCATCGGGGGAATAACCCCTGGCCAGGCGTAAAAACAGCGCCAACCAGCGGGAACCTCACCTGTCCCCCGTGAGTGTGCCCGGCCAGCACCACATCAACCTTTGCGGCAGCTGCCTCAGGGAAGATATTGGGCGAATGGGCCAGCAATACCCGCGGCGCCGGCGATGCTCCCGGCTCTTCCCCGGCTGCCTTTAAAGCCTCATCAAGCCTGTCCCTTCCGGTATGCGGGTCATCTACACCCAGTACCCAGAGGTAACCTTCATCTTCTCCGACCCTTTCAGCCTTATTATCCAATATCCGGACTCCCAGTTGCACAAGCTTTTCCCTCTGCCGAAAACCTGTGGTCCACTCGTGGTTGCCGGGAACAAAATATACCGGCTTGTCCGGTAGCTGTTCAATGAGTTCCACTGCAGGACCAAAGTCAGGGTTGAATTTATTTACCAGGTCACCGGTAATGGCAATCATATCAAACTGCTGTTGTCTGATAAGGTACAGCAGTTTTTGCTGCGCTTTCCCAAACCGTTTTCCGTGAAGGTCACTAAGGTGGAGTACAGTGAACCCGGCGAGACCTTCAGGCAGGTTTGCCAGGCAGACACTGTACTTCCTTACCCTTAAGGCATACCGTTCCCTGTACCATAAAGAAAACAAAATTATTATTGCCGCAATCAGTATAATAC
Source organism: Phosphitispora fastidiosa (assembly GCF_019008365.1). Lineage (NCBI taxonomy): Bacteria > Bacillati > Bacillota > Clostridia > Eubacteriales > Peptococcaceae > Phosphitispora > Phosphitispora fastidiosa. Next base: position 16,964 of record NZ_JAHHUL010000023.1, read on the forward strand.
CATACCGGAACGTTAGCAACAGTATCTATCCCTCCCCCGAAAGTCCGCAGACCGGTCTGTACTATGCGTCAGTGGCCAGTGGTCAGTGGCCAGTGGTCAGTGGCCAGTGGTCATTTACCGCCGGCCACCCCCAAAAAAGCCGAAACCGCTTAACTCAGATATTCCTGCAATGGAATTATGGCAAAATCTTTCCCTTGCTCCAGTGACTGCAGCACACTAAGGATAACATTTGTGGTATCAAGTGAAGTCAGGCATGGAATAGCATGTTCCACTGCCGCCCTTCTTATACGGAAGCCATCGCGTTCCGGCATCTTACCCCTGGTCAGGGTATTGATGACCAGATCAATTTTGCCCTGTCTGATAATATCTATAATGTTGGGAGAACCTTCTCTTATCTTGTTTACTTTTTCCACAGGCAGACCGGCTTCACTGATGACCTTTGCGGTACCACATGTGGCTGCCAGCCTGAATCCCAGATCAACAAAGCCCTTTAGGACAGGCATTACTTCATCCTTATCCTTATCAGCAACCGTTGCCAAAATAGTACCCTTCCTGGGAATATCCAGCCCGGCTGCTACCACGGCTTTATACATGGCCATGGAGAAGTCGGTATCAAAGCCCATTACCTCCCCGGTTGATTTCATTTCCGGACCAAGGGACGTATCTACGCGGAGCAGTTTGGCAAAAGAGAATACCGGGGCCTTAACAGCTATATAGTCAGGGGCGGGGTACAGCCCGTTTTGATATCCCAATTCCTTCAGGGTTTTACCAAGAATCATTTTGGTGGCCACATTTACCATCGGGACCCCGGTAATTTTGCTGAGGTAGGGTACTGTCCGGCTGGAGCGCGGGTTTACCTCAATGACATATAACTGCTCATCATGGAGTACATACTGGATATTGATGAGCCCTTTGACATGGAGCGCCCTTGCCAGCCTGGTAGTATAATCAACCAAATCCGCAGCCTGTTTGCTGTTGAGGCTGCGCGCCGGATAAACAGCGATACTGTCCCCGGAGTGAACTCCGGCCCTTTCAATATGCTCCATTATCCCGGGAATCAGGACGTCCTCGCCGTCGGAAATAGCGTCAACCTCGATTTCCTTGCCTATCATATACTTGTCAACCAGCACCGGATGCCTCGGTGAGACATTAACCGCTGAGGTCATATACTCCAACAGCTCAGCCTGATTATATACAATTTCCATCGCCCGGCCTCCCAGTACGTATGATGGCCGTACCAGGACGGGAAAGCCTACTCCCTCAGCAATCACCTGGGCATCTGCCACCGATGTGGCCGTCCTGCCCGGAGGTTTGGGAATACCCAGTTCCATCAGCAATTGGTCGAACTTATCACGGTCTTCAGCCATATCAATATATTTAACAGGTGTGCCCAGTATCTTTATCCCTGCTTCTGCCAGAGTCTCGGCAAGGTTGATAGCAGTCTGGCCGCCAAACTGGACAACCACACCCTCAGGTTTTTCCAGTTCAATGATATTTAAGACATCCTCCGGAATAAGTGGTTCAAAATAGAGCCTGTCAGAGGTATCAAAATCAGTACTTACAGTCTCTGGGTTGTTATTGATAATAATGGTTTCAATTCCCTCTTCTCTCAGGGACCAGACCGAATGCACCGAACAATAGTCGAACTCAATGCCCTGACCGATACGAATAGGCCCTGACCCCAGCACAACAGCCTTGCGGCGTTCGGTCGGGATGGCCTCGTTTTCCTCCTCATATGTCGAGTAATAGTATGGTGTCACCGCCTCAAACTCAGCGGCACAGGTGTCTACCATTTTATAAACCGGCTGCAGTCCGTAATTCTTCCTGAGCTCTCTAATTTCCTTCTCATCCAGATTAGTCAACTGAGATATATATATGTCAGGAAAACCCAGGTGTTTTGCTCTTGTCATCACATCTTCCGTCAGGAAACTGCTTCCCCCGGCTTCTACGCCCTTCGTAAGTTCCGTTTCAAAATCAATCAGATTCTTTATTTTCTCCAGGAACCAGACATCTATTTTTGACATTTCGTTCAGAGACTCAACATTCATCCCGCGGCGCAACCCCTCCGCCACAGCAAAAATCCTCTCATCATCAGCAATTCTGATCTTTTTCTCCAGCGCTTCCTGTGGCATCCTGTCTATCCCCTTCAGGGAAAGGCCGAAAACTCCAATCTCCAGTGAGCGAATGGCTTTCATCAGCCCTGCCTCAAAGGTCCGGTCAATAGCCATAACCTCACCGGTTGCTTTCATTTGAGTACCCAGATAACGGTCAGCAAAAGCAAATTTGTCAAATGGCCAGCGGGGTATTTTGACAACAATGTAGTCAAGGGCGGGCTCAAAAGCCGCATAAGTCTTTCCGGTAACTGTATTCCGAATTTCGTCCAAGGTAAATCCGATGGCAATTTTTGAAGCCACCTTGGCAATCGGAAAGCCCGTCGCCTTTGAAGCCAGGGCGCTGGATCTGGACACCCTGGGGTTGACTTCTATGATAACATATTCAAAGCTGTCGGGATTTAAGGCCAGTTGGACATTACAGCCCCCCTCAATTCCCAGGGCTCTGATTATCTTCAATGATGCCGTCCTTAACATCTGATATTCCTTATCAGCAAGGGTCTGTGAAGGAGCCACAACAATACTGTCCCCGGTATGAATCCCAACCGCATCAATGTTTTCCATATTACAGATGGTAATGCAATTATCATTGCCGTCCCTGACAACCTCATATTCTATTTCCTTCCAGCCGGCCACACTGCGCTCAATCAGGCACTGCTTAATCATGCTGAGCTTCAGCCCTTTGGTGGCGAATGCTCTGAGTTCTTCAACATCATTGGCGATTCCGCCCCCGGTACCGCCAAGGGTATAAGCGGGACGGACAATCACCGGGTAACCTGCATCTTCAGCAAAGGCCACCGCATCCTCAACATTGTCAACAATAGTACTGTCGGGAATGGGCTCCCCTATTTCCTGCATCATGGCTTTGAACAGCTCCCGGTCCTCGGCCTTCTTAATAGTTTCCAGAGGGGTCCCCAGGAGCACTACCCCTTCCTCAGCGAGAACACCCTGCTCCGCAAGCTCAACCGCTATGTTCAAGCCTACCTGCCCACCCAGGGTGGGGAGCAGCCCGTCAGGCTTTTCTTTCCTGATAATCCGGGCCACAAACTTAGGTGTGAGGGGTTCAATATATACCCTGTCAGCAATATTGGCATCTGTCATAATGGTAGCCGGGTTGCTGTTTACCAGCACCACTTCCATGCCTTCCTCCCGGAGGGCTTGACAGGCCTGAGTGCCGGCATAGTCAAATTCCGCAGCCTGGCCGATAATTATTGGTCCGGAACCGATAACCATTACCTTTTTTATTCCTTCTTTAATGGGCATAGTTCTATCTCCTCTCCTGCGAAATGAGCTGCATAAACTGGCCAAACAGGTATTCAGAATCCCACGGTCCCGGAGCAGCCTCAGGATGGTACTGGACCGAGAATACAGGAAGCGATTTGTGCTTCAGGCCTTCCACTGTACCATCATTAAGGTTAATATGGGATACCACGACTTCATCCTGAGGAACTGAGTCTGCGGCCACGGCAAACCCGTGGTTCTGTGAGGTAATGTGCACCTTTCCGGTAGCCAGATCCTTAACCGGATGGTTAGCCCCCCTGTGCCCAAACTTCAGCTTGTAAGTCCTGCCTCCGAGGGCCAGGGCAATAATCTGGTGACCAAGGCAGATACCAAACATAGGTATTTCTCCGATCAACTGCCGCACTGTTTCAATAGCAAAAGGAACATTCTCCGGATCCCCGGGCCCATTTGACAGCATGATGCCATCCGGTTTAAGGGCCAGGACTTCATTGGCAGTTGTAGCGGCAGGTACCACAATAACTTCACAGCCCAGGTCATGGAGCGACCTGGCAATGTTCAGCTTGGCCCCAAAGTCCATCAGGACAACCCGGTAACCCTTATTTGACATGACATAACTTTCTTTGATGGTTACTTTGAGGACATGGTCAGAACCCATCAGGTCCGGTTGGCCAATTACCCGCTGCTTCATTTCCGCCACGTCAATACTGTCACCGGCAGCAATTACAGCCCCCATCGTCCCGTGATTTCTCAGCCGCCTGGTAAGCGCCCGGGTGTCTATTCCACAAATACCGGGAATACCGTTTTCCTTGAGGTACTCGACAACAGTCTTTTCAGACCTCCAGTTGCTGGGAAGCTCACAGAACTCCCTGGCCACAAAACCCAGGACAAAGGGTTTCCTGGACTCAAAATCTTCAGGATTTATCCCGTAATTTCCAATCAGAGGATAAGTCATGGTAACAATTTGTCCACAGTAGGAAGGGTCTGTCAGAATCTCCTGATACCCTGTCATACTGGTATTAAATACTATCTCGCCAAAATTCTGAGTTTCCGCTCCAAACCCCTTACCCTCAAAAACGGTGCCGTCCTCAAGGACCAGTGCTGCCTTCATTAGCCAATCCCCCCAGAGTATATTATCTAAAACGGTTCGCTAAACATCCGGTAACTACATGCTGATTCTGTTAATACGGTCAGACCAGAAGCTTCCGTTTATGCATCACAAGCTGTCCTCCGACTATGGTTGTTGTAGGCATGCCAATAAGTTCCCACCCTCCGAATGGAGAGTTCTTGGCCTTAGAGGCAAAGCTGTTTACATCCACAATCTCCTTCAGTTCAGGGTCAACCACTGTAATATCGGCATCTGTACCGACTCCCAGGTGTCCTTTACCTTCCAGACTCAGAATACGTGCCGGGTTAACACTCATCTTCATAACCAGTTCTTCCAGGCTCAGGACTCCCGGTCTGACCAGTTCCCGGAAAGCCAACCCAACAGCAGTCTCCAGCCCGACTATGCCAAAAGGCGCATAGTTATATTCCACATCCTTTTCCTCAACCGTATGTGGAGCATGGTCAGTTGCAATGACATCTATGGTCCCGTCCCGGAGTCCTTCTTTGACCGCCCTGACATCGGCTTCGCCGCGCAGCGGCGGGTTAACCTTGGTAGCTGTGTCAAAGCCGCCTACAATCTCATCAGTCAGGCTGAAATGGTGCGGGGTGGCCTCTGCAGTAACCCGGATTCCCTTCTTTTTAGCCATTCTGACCAGTTCAACCGAACCTGCAGTGCTGATATGGGCAATATGGAGCCCGGCGCCTGTCAGCTCTGCCAGCATGATATCTCTGGCAACCATAGCCTCCTCAGCCAGCCTGGTAATTCCCTTAAGACCATAAACCGTGGAAAAGTAGCCTTCGTGCATCACCCCGTCGGCGACAAGGTTCAGATCCTCACAGTGAGAAATAACCGGCATCCCAAACATAGCCGCATACTGCATGGCCAGCCTCATTACCTGGGCATTCATTAGAGGCCTGCCGTCATCAGATATGGCCACAGCCCCGGCCAGCCGCATATCACCAATTTCCGCAAGCTCTTCACCCTTGGAGCCCTTGGTGACTGCTCCTATGGGAAAAACATTTACTGCCCCTTCGCCGGCAGCCCTGAATTTGACGAACTCCACCAAGGCCTGATTGTCGATGACCGGATTTGTATTAGGCATACAGGCCACACCGGTGAAACCTCCCATGGCCGCAGCCCTGGTTCCGCTAGCGATAGTCTCCTTGGCCTCCAGACCGGGTTCCCGCAGATGGACATGCATGTCAATAAAACCCGGCATCACCAGCTTACCGACTGCTTCAACCACTTCTGCCCCGTCAGCAGCAATATTTTTGTCTACCGCAGCGATCTTTCCTTTATCAACAAGGACATCAGCGTCCTGAGAAATTCCGTTAACCGGATCGATTACTTTTCCGCCCTTAATTAACAGCTTCATGGGGGTTACCTCCTCCTGTCAGCAGATACAGCAAGGCCATCCTTACGGCAACTCCGTTGGTGACCTGCTCATTTATAACGGCCTGGATGCCGTCAGCAACATCAGGGGCAATCTCAATTCCCCTGTTCATGGGGCCTGGGTGCATCACCAGAGCCTCAGGGGATGCCAGCTTTAACCTCTCCGCAGTTACTCCATACAGTCGGGAATACTCCCTGATGGTGGGGAATAACCCTTTCTGCTGCCTCTCCAACTGCATCCGGAGCACCATTACCACATCCACATCGCGCAGTCCCTCTGCAATGGAGGTATAAGGCGTCACCCCCAGCTTCCCAATATCAGGCGGCAGCAGCGTAGCCGGAGCTATTACCCGCACCTCGGCCCCCATCCTGGTAAGTCCCCAGATGTTTGACCGGGCCACCCTGCTGAACATGATATCACCTACAATCGCCACCTTAAGCCCTTCAAGTCTGCCTTTTTTCTCTTTTATGGTGAACATGTCCAAAAGCGCCTGGGTTGGATGTTCATGAAAACCGTCCCCGGCATTTATCACAGCTGCCGAGAGGTGTTTTGCCAGGATATGAGGAGCGCCCGAAGCGGAATGCCTGATAACAACTACATCTGCCCCCATTACTTCAAGAGTTTTCCCGGTATCCTTCAGGGTCTCACCCTTGACCACACTGCTTGTTGAGGTACTGATATTGATAGTGTCAGCACTCATATACTTCCCGGCAAGTTCAAATGATGTCCTGGTCCTCGTGCTGGGTTCATAAAAAAGGTTAATTACGGTTTTCCCCCTAAGGGTCGGCACCTTCTTAATCTGCCTGCCGATGATATCCTTCATCGGTTCAGCCGTTTCCAGAATAAGTCCGATTTCCTCTATTGACAAATCCCTTATCCCCAAAAGGTCTTTCCGGTTCAGCCCCATTGCTGTCCCCTCCTTTTATATCATTATACTTTTTGGCTTCCCCTTTACGAGTTGCTCTGGAAATAACTGTCGCTTATGGTGAGGTGTTGCACAAGTTTTTTCCTTGCACAGGCGTTGTGAGTCTTGCTGCAAAGCACCGGCAACAAGGCAGAGAGTCCCCGCATGTCCGAAGATGGCGAAGGCCGCCGGGAAGTTTTGGCCTGCCAAAACGAGAGGCGGCCATCTTGTAAAAAAAGCCCAATGAGCCATCGAGTTCGGGGACGCTGCCTTGTTGCCGGGGGGTGGCAGCTTAGACTCATAGGCGGCAGTGCGGAAAAATCGGTGCAATGCCTCACCATATGCACCCCGGTCATTTCCAGAGCTTACTCGTAACGCCCGGGAAACAAAAAACTCCTTACCGGCTCTTGACAAGCCAATAAGGAGGTAAATGCATTAAAACGTCTACCTGCCCTTATTGGCCTCACAGGACCAGTTTAAAGGGTTATCCGGTATCCTCTTCAATAACAACTTTATCATCTTTATCTATTTCGGAAAGATATACCGAAATGATTTCTTTCTTTGAAGTGGGAACATTCTTGCCAACATAATCTGCTCTTATCGGCAGCTCCCGGTGGCCTCTGTCAACAAGCACCGCCAGTTGAATGGAATTGGGTCTTCCCAGGTCGATAATTGCATCCAGAGCCGCCCTTATCGTCCTTCCGGTAAATAACACATCATCAACAAGAACCAGTGTCCTGTTATCGACTGCAAAGGAAATATCTGTCCGGTGAATTACCGGCTGCTGAGTGATAGTTGTCAGATCATCCCGATAAAGGGTAATGTCCAGAACCCCTATCGGAATATCCTTGCCCTCAATTTCCTTTATCCTTTTAGCCAGGCGTTCAGCAAGGGGAACACCGCGCCTGCGGATACCAATCAAGGCAACTTCTTCCACACCCTTGTTCCGCTCAATAATCTCATGAGCTATCCTGGTTAGCGCCCTGCGGATTCCATCAGCATCAAGAATTACCGCTTTTTCACTGAGCATTTTATCACCACCTGTCCAGTTGGATTTTAGAACACCGGCAAATCTACACTCAATTAGCATACTTAACTACAAAAACTGCACATTAAAAAGCCTGCTTACTGAGACGCAAGCAGGCATAGTTTCCCCAAAATAAATAACTACTATGTTCCCTTACTAGCCTCTCGGACTAATTTAAAGGAGATATTTTTATTTAGTGTATCAGATGGGTAATAGAAAGTCAACTTTTAATTACCAGTGTGTTTTAATTACCATTGTGGCAATAATTTTGTCGACTACTGCCAAATCCTGTTCCATGGCTTCGGAATTGGTTTCAACACTGTAGACCATGTTCCCGCTGCCTGCTTTCCGGGCCGAAAATATGTAGGTATACGGAACCGAACTCACATATACATTAGCCTTGGTCAGCCTCAGGGAGGTGCTTGTTTCACTTTCCAGAGTCCATCCTTCTGAAAGCAACAGTTCTTTCTTTAATTTTATGACAGTGGCCAGGTCTCTGTTGTCATAAGTTAATTCAAATTCTGTCTCCTCAGGACTCTCAATAATCAGGGCGCTTCCTTCGGAAATTGATTCCCAGTCCCCTTCGGGAAATAGAACAGAACTGCCTGTCACAGGCTCAATATATTCTTCCCAGTCTGAGGTATCCACATTGATAACTGTAATTTTGCGGGCTGCTGCATCCCAGTCTACATTTGCCCCCATGGCTTCCCCTACAAATCTGAGTGGTACAAAGGTACGTCCTCCTTTGATGACCGCAGGAACGTCCAAAGCCTGGGGTTTATTATCAACAAAGGCTGTTTTGCTTCCTATGGCAACCTTGATAACGGTTCCGGAATCAGTTTCAATCAAAACCGTCCTGGTAGATGGCAGCCAGTCAACATATGCATCCAGAGCTTCAGCAATAAATCGCAGGGGAACGAGAGTCCTTCCCGAATCTATGTAAGGAGCCTGGTCAGAGTAGTAGGGACGTTCATTTATATGAGACAGGTTTTCCCCAACAGTGAGTTTAACCACTTTGTAGAAGTCATAGTAATCCACCATTGCCGAAACAGGCGCCGCCAGCAAGCCAAGGGTCAAAATCAGGAACAGCATAACCATCATCTTTTTCATTCTGCGCATATATTCCCCTCCCGGTTCATTTTGTTAATACCAACCTTATTATACAATTTTGTATAGCCTGACTTCAATCCCTAACAGGGAATTTTGTGTATTTCAGGGCCCTGCCCCCTAAAAATCTGTTTTTCTGACGTAATATTAGGTGGAAGTGGTTCCAACTGGATTTACCCTTAAAATTATATAATCTTTGTGGAGATAAGCCCCAACGTCTCTACCAAAAAGGAGCAGCCTGACTCAGCTGCTCCGTTTTTTCCTTTGGTGCTCAAGGCTTTATTTTATACTTTTTTCCCAGATATTCATGTTTTCATACCTGCCGCCAATATCACAATTGTTTATCAGCCTGCCCCCATATGTGTACCCCTTCTTGTACATCACTGCATTAATGGGAGGGATTCCTGCCCTGGCAAGACTATACAGGCAGATTAACTTTCTTTGGGCCAGTTTTTGCTCCATGTGGTCAATAAGCATTGCCATGACTCCCCTGCCCCTGTGTTCCGGGAGGGTAACACAATCTGTAAGTTCAGCGCTCAGGTGCCTATTATCTATGTCGGCGGAAATTATTCCGGCAATTTCACTTTTGTATTCAGCTATCAGCATGATATTCCCTTCCCGCCCGGTGAGTTCTTTAAAATACCGGCGTTCCTCGACAGGACTGGGATAGGTTACAAAAACATCTCTAAAAATATCCATAACGGTATTTATATCATCATCTTTAAGAATTCGAATAGAATAATTTTTGCAATTACTGCTCTTATCCGCTCCGACACAGCTTCGTTTTCTCTGGAGAATTCTTTTCAGAATGAGGTCTTCATTGACTAAATGTTCACTGCCAGACCTGTCAGCACACAGAAACCGGCTCATTAAATACACAGGGTCACCCCTGAAATAAGTGTTCATCACACCTTCAAGCCTATAGCCGAGAGACAGAAACTTCTGCCAATCATTCTTATGTGAATAGACAATTATTTTCCCCGCCTGGGACTTACTGCCAAGAATTTCAATGTAATTTGCCAGGGCCCCAATATCACGAGCCTGATAATCCACCACGCGTATCCGCCTGCTGCGGCAGTCATTAACAGCCTCCACAGCAAACTCATCTGTGTTCATTTTTACTAAACTGGTTTCCCGGTCAAAGGTGTCTTTTTCCCCTATCATGATACTGTTACACCATTGTTTTCGCGTCTCTTCTCCCTTGAGTTGCCTTTAGGAGTAAGGCTTATGCTTTGTTCACCAAACAGCTTGGCTACCCCCTCCCTTGATTTTATCCTGATACTTTTACACTCCCCGCACTCCATACAGGCAGCAGTCTTGTCATCAGGTTCGCGATAAGAGCAGAGAACACCCTCATAATTCCGGAGAATAATTTTATTAGTTGAATGGGAAATAACATACTGCGGCCCGACCGGGATTTTTCCCCCTCCGCCAGGTGCGTCGATAACATAAGTCGGTACTGCCAACCCGGTAGTGTGTCCCCGCAAGGTCTCCATTATTTCTATCCCCCTGGATACAGGTGTCCGGAAATGTTCAATTCCCTGCGCCATATCGCACTGGTACAGGTAGTACGGCCTTACCCTGATTGTCAGCAGTTTCTGAAGCAGCTTTTTCATAACATTGGGGCAGTCGTTGATTCCGCGCAGCAGCACACTCTGGTTCCCCAGGGGCACCCCGGCTTCATTCAGCCTGCTGCAGGCATTTCTGGCTTCAGCGGTTATTTCCCGCGGGTGATTAAAATGAGTATTAAGCCAAACGGGATGGTATTTCTTGATAATCCTACAAAGGTCTTCAGTAATTCTCTGGGGCAGCACGACAGGGGTGCGTGTCCCTATCCTGATCATTTCAATATGCTTGATGAGCTTAAGGCTTCCAAGAATGTATTCCACAGTCTCATCTGGGATTACCAGCGCATCACCCCCGGAAATAAGCACATCTCTGATGCCGGGATTATTCCTGATATAGTTGATTGCCCTGTCTAAGTATTTCTTGGGCAGCGCCTTGTCCGACTGGCCCGCAAAACGTCTTCTGGTACAGTGTCTGCAGTACATGGAGCACTGGTCGGTGACCAGGAAAAGCACCCTGTCGGGATATCTGTGGGTAATTCCCGGAACCGGCGAATCCCCTTCTTCAAACAGGGGATCTTCCATATCATACTGGGTGTGCTTTAACTCCAAAGCAGTAGGGATAGCCTGTTTTCGGATGGGGCAGGATGGGTCTTCACGGTTCATCAGGGCGGCATAATACGGAGTGACCGCCATGCGCAGGGACTGCAGGCATTCCGCTATCCCTGTCTCCTCCTCTGGTGTAAGATTCACTATTCCCTGCAGGTCTTCAACACAGGTGAGCCTGTTGGACAACTGCCACTTCCAGTCATTCCACTGCTCTGGTTCAACTTCCTTCCACTTTTCAAACTTTTTATAATTTGCTAACATTACATTCCTCCTTATATTTTGTATAGGTTTCGGTTTGAAAATAAAAAACCCGGGCACTCTAACTCTCTTTCGCTAATGTCGAAAGAGAGTTAGAGTGCCCGGGTTTCGTCATCACGTGACTCACCCTAAACCAAATGCCTGATTTATCCCTAGCCCCGGTCGATGTGACCGGAACTAAAAGAAGGCCCCAGCTCCCTAATTCAGATTTTTCCATTCAGGTTTCGGTTTGATAACTTACATAACATCAACATGACCCTTACAACAATCCACACCCGTTCAGAAGCCCCGGCGTATTGCTGCTCGAACCATACTTACTCCCTGAATTTACTTCACCTTAAATTTGCTCTTATATTTTACCATTAAATTACTTAAATGTCAAGCGGCAGTAAGGCAGCCGATTTAGCAGCCTTAGGCTCCGGGGCGGCCGGCTTACTTTTCCTGAGCTCTCAGCCCTGCAATAAGCTCCTCAAAATATGGCGGAATATCTGCCTGAAACTCCATAAACTGCCCAGTTACCGGATGCCTGAAGCCCAGGAGCAAAGCGTGCAGCGCCTGTCCTTTAAGGCCCAGAGCATCCTTTTTAGGTCCGTAAACAGGGTCTCCGGCTACCGGATGGCCCAAATAGGCCATGTGTACCCTTATCTGGTGTGTCCGGCCTGTCTCCAAATGACATTCTACTAAGGTATAATGTTCAAACCGCTCCAAAACCCGATATTTTGTGACCGCATTTTTGGAGTTTCTGGTAACCACCGCCATTTTCTTGCGATCCCTGGGGTCACGCCCCAGAGGGGCATCAACAATGCCCCCAGGCTCCTTGACCACACCTTTGACCAGAGCAATATATTTTCTGGAAACAGAGTGTTCCTTGAGCTGGTCGGCCAGGCTCAAATGGGCCCGGTCATTTTTGGCCACGACCAGCAGCCCTGAGGTATCTTTATCAATTCTATGGACAATACCGGGCCTGATCACCCCATTAATGCCCGAGAGGTCATCACAGTGGTACAAAAGAGCATTTACAAGTGTCCCCGAATAATTTCCCGCCGCCGGATGTACAACCATCCCCTGGGGCTTATTGACTACCAGCAGGTCACTGTCTTCATATACGATATCCAGTGGTATGTTTTCGACCGCAACCTCCTGCAGCTCAGGAACGGGGATTTTCACCAAGACCCGGTCCCCCTCCCTGACCTTATAGTTTGATTTAGCCACACCTCCGTTTACAGTAACGGCACCTATTTCAACAAGCTTCTGCGCTCTGGTGCGTGAAAAATCGGGGTCCAGACCCGCTATAAAAACATCGAGTCGTTGTCCTTTAGCTTCCCCGGTGACACCTTGCTCCAGTTCCTGCCCGGCGCCGCTTAATTCTTCAGGCTCATCGTCCCATTCCCTGAATTCATCTGATGTTTCCCGTATTTCTTCGGTTCCTTTGTTTCTATTCATAGTTATATCGGCTCCTGTTTCTGTTTTCTCCAGTCATCTTTCATTAGTTCTATAAAAAGTATGCCCACACCAAAGACTATTCCCATATCAGCAATATTAAACACCGGCCAGACCCTGAAATCAAAAAAATCGACTACCTGGCCAAATCTCAGGCGGTCTATCAGGTTTCCAACCGCACCACCAACCTGAAGCGCCAGCCCGGTTTTCAGGAGAACTTTCCTGGCCGGAATCCGCCTGGCAAAAAAAATAATCCCCAGCAGCACAACTACCGTGACAGAAACAAAAAACACTGTCTTATAAGGCAGCATGCCAAAAGCTGCTCCCGGATTCATTACATAAGTTATGTAAAACACCGGTTCAATAACAGGTATGGATTCACTTTTAGTCATCCTGCTGATAACAAACCACTTGGAAAACTGGTCTGCAGCCAGGAGTCCCAGAGCAAGTAATATGTACCGCAATGGCTGATACCTCCGTCAGTTTTAGTCAGTCTCTGTTCCCATATTTATTTGCTGCTTCATTTTATCATAGGCGACAGGCAGATTCAAGCTAACGGCTTTAGGATAAGCGCCCATCTCTGCAGACGGAAAACAAAGGGCTGCCTATCTGCTGCTGCAGCATTTGGCAACCCGTTTGATTCACAGGTGGGAATTCTTTTGTGTCCCCTTCTTTTCCCTGCTGTGGATGGTTTCATCATCTTCGCCGTCAAAGTCCTGATAAATCATCCCATCAACATTCTTCTCATATGGGATCTGTTCAACCCGTTCGACAGTGCCGACATTTTCATCGGCATCAATATACATATGGTCATAGTCGGTGACCCCGTGGACACTGATATCCTGGGGAGTCTCCGAGGTACCGAACCTGGCCACTGCCTGCCAGGTATCCTCACCGTCAAACATTATTTCATCCTCGGCATCACCCAGTTCGAACTCTGAGTTATCATGTGTAAAGCCGCCAAACGGGGGTACAATCACATCCTCTTCAATCGGCCTCGGATGCCGGTCTGGCAGTTGTTCCCCCTTCTCTTTACATTTAATGCACATAGTCGTGGCCGGCATAGCTTCTAACCGCTCCAGAGGAATCTCAGTACCACAGGTATCACACTTTCCGTAAGCACCTTCTTTAATCTTTGTCAGGGCATCTTCAATTTTGGCCAGGTGCATTTGGGCGGCTTCCCTGAGAGCTATATCCTTACTTCGCTCAAAGGTCTCTGTTCCCAGATCCGCCGGGTGATTGTCATACATTGAAAGTTCACTGATCGAATCCTGGGCAGGAACCTCCAGGGCCCCTTCCTCCATGTGTGTTATCCGTTCCCTGATTTCCTGCCTCTCCTGCACCAGTTTCTGCCTGAACTGCTCCATCAGTTTCCTATCCATGTCCGCCTCCTGAGTTGGTGTCATAATTGCTGCTTGTCCGGCTGCTCAATTATCCTGACAATTTCATCAACCGGCCTCCGGGCCGGTGGTTCGTTTGTCTCTGCAGCATAGCCGACAGGCACAATGGCAACCGGAATTGTGCCCCGTGGGATATCCAGGGCTTCCATAACAAGGGGCTCATCAAAAGAGCCGACCCAGCAGGTGCCAAGTCCATAACCCTCGGCAGCCAGCAGGATGTTTTGCACGGCAGCCGCCGTATCCTGGATTACATACAGGTTGCGGCCCCGCTCCCGGTAACGGGCAGCCGTCATCTCGGGAATAGCACATACAACGATTATTACCGGGGCTTCACCGATAAAACGCTGGTTTGCCGCTGCCGAAGCCAGCTCATATTTCTTCTTTTCGTTATATATCACGTAGAATTCCCATGGCTGGACATTACCGGCACTGGGAGCCCATCTGGCGGCATCAATTATCCTGCCAATGGTTGCCATGGGAACCTGTTCATTCTTAAATCTCCTGGTACTCCGTCTCTCCAGGATTGCTTCGATAACATCTTTGGTCACACCTGTCCCTCCTCATTTTACTGAAGCTTAAGGTTGTTTTGAACAATTTTAACAATATCGGCAATAAACTCCCCGATAATCGGTAGGTTAAGAACCTGCAATCTCTGCAGGGTGTAAATAACCAGCGCCCCAAGAAGGGTAAAGCCCACCGCCATTCCCAAACCCCGGGCCACCCCGGCAAAAAAGTTAATATAAAACAACCTCCCGGGACGGTTCAGCAGCTCAACATATTCTGCAAGCTTCATTTTCTCCATTGCGGTCCCGAGCTCGTCGATTTTACGGGTCAGATAAGTTTCGTCCCCGTTCTGTTTCTTTTCCGCCAGCGCAACCACCCCCGCAGGTTAGTAATAATTTGCCCAGAATGTTTTAAATAAACACATGGTTTCACTACAATATATTTGGAATGATATACAATATAGAAGTCTTTAGACAAATTTCCTAAAAAACCTTCCTTATCAGTTGATGAACGAAAAAAAAGAGGGCTGTTTAAGCCCCCCGATAATCTCAGAGTGTTTCCGAAACTGATTCTTGATTATTTAATTGTTAGATAGTCGGGTTGGTTCCTGCTGCTTTTTGATCCCAGAAATACTGAGTGTTCTTGAAGGTTTCAGCCTTAGAATCACTGTGGCACTTCCAGCATACAGCCATGTTGGTGTAACGCTTCAGAGCTGAGGATGCGTTTACGTCAGGTGAAGTTACAGGCTGATTCTGAGCATCCAGCATAATTGCAGCATCAGTACCGTGAGCAAAGTGACAGGTCAGACATACCATGTTAGTGCCTTCACCGATCATGTCAGACTTGAGGCCCTGGCTGATCTTGTGACGGAATGCTGAACTGAAGGTACCTGTTTCTTCTGCGGCGCTGTTAGCATTGTAATCAGTGTGGCAGGCAGCACAGAATGCGTTAACACCTGACACATAAGTTGTAACTTCGTTAACAGGTACATTGTTGGGAGCGGTAGCAATCTGGTTCACGCCTACCTTAACAACTGTAACAGGAGCTACATCCATCTGAACCTGACCCAGGTCAGCCGGCAGTACGCCGCTTGGATCTGTGAAATAGCCTTCATTGTAATGAACTTCAAGGACATCATTATAGGATTTGGTCGGGTCACCCTGAACCTTGTAGTTCCATTCTGCTGTCCCGTCTCCGTTGCTGTCATACAGGACACGAATCTGTGACCAGTAGGCCTTGGGCTTTCCATAGGTGTAACCATAGAGCCATGGTTCTGTAATAGCATTTCCATCAGCATCTGCTGCTGTATAGTGTCCGGTTGTTGCATCTAAAGCCAGGGTAGCATTTACAATCTTCTTACCACCAGTCGGGTTGCCGGCTGCATCTGTAGGAGCAGTGGCGCCCATGTTATTAGGGTTGTAGTGGAGAAGCCTGTCACTGTAGGAACCGTGCGGAGCGTGGCAGCTTGCACAGGTAAATTCCTTACCCCATGTGTTTACATCAGTACTGGTTCTGTTACCACCTGGTGCTGCACTGGTAGTCATTACACCGGTAGCCATGTGAACTGAAGCATTACCTACTGCCTTGTCAGGGTCACCGCCGAAGGTACCGGCATTGGAACCCTCAAATACGTTATAGAAGCCTAAAGTACCGTCATGGCAAGCTGTACAGGTGTTATAAACACCGTTTTTGAACAGCAGGTCCCTGCCTGAAGCGGTGTGAGTCTGGTGGCAGGAAGCACAGGAGTTGGTGTCATTGGTGTACTCACCGTGTGTCGCGTGCCCTTCAACGTTTTTGATAACATCACTGAAACTGGTTCCATCATTAACATCTACATTTTTACCTGTTTGGTTAGCGTTTACCAGCCCGGGTGTAACGGTGGTTGAATCTACATGACCACCGCCGGAAGTCAGAGGAGTATTGTACTTGTCAGAAGTTGTGTCAGGATCATAATCTCCTGGTGCGGCAAGTGCAACACTTACTCCGAGTGTCAGCATTAAGGCCAGCGCTAACGCCATTACTAAACTGAACTTTTTCACTTTGTTTCCTCCTTTAATCTCTGCGGATAGTTTAGAATATTTCACCATACTTTTCATAGTTTCACCTCCTTTCTTAAGCAATCTCAGGTGATTGATCAGTGGAATACCACTTGATACCATAATGATGGATTAATGATTGATGGATTGCTGATAAATGGATTACTGTGTCTGGAAAACGGCTACCCTCTGATTGGTGGTGTCTGTCACATATATCCGGCCCCTGTCGTCAATAAACATACCGTTAGGCAGGGAGAACTGTTTTTCACCTTCACCGTATCCACCGATGGAAAATACCTGTTTACCGTCTTTGTCAAAACCGTAAATCCTGTGGGTCAGATTGCTGACGGCATATAAATTCCCCTTGGAGTCGACTCCGATACCCCTTGGATTGACAAACACAGACTGGCCTTTGCCATCCTTGGAACCATTAACTGTCTTCTTGTATTTCCCGTCTTTGTCAAAGACCTGGAGCCTCTGGTTTCCTGTATCAGTAACATATACATTTCCGGCGTCATCCACGGCTGCCGCATTGGGAGCATTCAGCTCACCGGGTTTAGTGCCTTTCTTGCCGAACTCGCTGACTAATTTACCGTTTAAGTCAAAGACCTTTACTGTATGAAGCTTGACATCAGTTACATAAACCCTGTCATTTTTAATTGCTATCCCGGCAGGCATCTGAAAAACACCTTCCGAGGCGCTCTTCTCGGCAAACAGGCCCTTGAAATTACCATCCTTGTCAAACCTGGATACAGACCCGTTATACAGGTCGGCTACATATACATTACCTTTGCTGTCTCCTGCCAACCCGTACGGGAACTGGAATTGTCCGGGTTCGGAGCCTGCTTCGCCAAAGGTCTTGATGGGATTTCCGTCATAATCAAAAATCTGGACCCTCTTGTTATTTGTATCAGCAATATAAATCTGTTCATTGGCTACGGTAACTGCCATTGGTTTATCAAACTCACCGCCCCCGAACTTGCCGTAAATCAGTCTTACAAAAGACGGCTCACCCGAAGGAGTGTTGGCAAAATTCTGCAGACCATTGAAAACATCCTTATTGGTAAGGTAACTGTATAGAAAACCTGTCAGTGCGATTACAAACATTAACTGTATAATCCAGTAGACGTACTTTCTCTTGATAATAATACCTGTTTTTCCCGCAACTTCTGCCATATGCCCCCGGCCTCAAATTCAGCCGGTCTTCACCTCTCTTACGGTTTATTTTTACTTAAGCCTGGCCAGAGCATCCTTGGCTTCCTGGAACTTAGGATCATAGTCTAAAGCTTTCTGGTAAAGCTCCTTGGCTCCATTTTTATCCCCTGTTTTCTCAGCAGAAACACCGATCTGATAAATAACATCTGCTGAGCCCGGATTCTCATCATTAGCCCTGTTGAGAGCAGTAATCGCCGACTTGTAATTGCCTTGGAGGTTATAGACCACACCCATCATCATGAAGGGCTTGTAATCCCTCGGTGACAGCTTGGCAGCCTGGGAAAATGCTTCCAGCGCCTCATCATACTTATCCATGTCCTTATAAACCAATCCCATATTGTAGTAAGGAGCAGCATATTTCTTGTCCAGGTCGGCAGCAATCTGAAACTGCTGCAAGGCTTCATTATTTTGACCTTTAAGGAACAGAGTGTACCCGTAGTTGACCCTCATTTCAGGCTTTTTCGGTTCAGCGTCAACCTGGGACTTATAAAATGCCAGCTGTTGTTCCACACGGGTTTGTTCCACGGACTTCCAGAAAAAAGTCTTACCCACCAGGAAACCTGAGGCTGCGAATACGGTTGCTGATATCAAAATAACAGCGATAGCCTGTAAAAGAGTAAATGTCTTTTCATGTGAATTAATCCTTATCTTCCCGGCTTCAGGTGCTGCAGAACTCATCAGTCAATTCCCCCTTATTGTACTGGTGTAACTGTTATCTTTGGCTTTGGAAGTATTTTGCTGTCAGTTTCCTTAATCCGGTGACATCCGGAACATGTATCCTTTACATGGCATTGAAAACACCGCGGTTCCAGGACCGCATATCTGGGCGGAATCTCAATAGGATGAGACACACGCCAGGGACGGTTTTTATGGATACTGGGGTGGCATGAAGAACAGGCAGCCTTTTGGGTGGTTCCTTTGACATCCCTTCTAGGGCTGTGGCAGACCAGGCATTTCTGTTCATCCTGTTCCGCCCTCTTGCCGTGTTCGAAGGGCCAGTTGTCATCATGGGTCACAGGCCGCTTTTTATGACAATCAACACAGTATTCGTTGGTTTTGGCATAATCGGTATAGTCAGAATCTGAACCTGTCTGCATACTGGCCAGATAACGAGCTACCGGATCCTCCTCGTCAGGCATTTGGTTTGAGGTTACTCCCGGGGCTTTAATATATGAGTGACAGGTATCACAATAATTGATATCCTTTTTCGCCTGCTGTCCGTGATTCAGTTTAAATGACTTCTCCCTGTGAGCTTCTGGCATCATATTGCCGCTGTGGCAGGCTTCACAAGCCACTGTGACCCCACGCCGGCCATGGCAGTCCATACACAGCTCCATTTCCGGCAGGGTAAATTGCGGGTCCATCACCTTGGTCCCGGCTGCCTTGTCCCACTCATTAAAATCCCCTCCCATGGTCATTCCCCTGGAGGCAATATTTCCGTGGGCCACCCCCTGGTGGCATTTGACACAGGCAACACCTTTTTCATTGTGCCTTTCATGGGGTATATACAGCCCCGGATATGAAGGTGACACCTGTCTGTCTGTCGAATGACACTGCAGGCAGCGGTCATCAGGAATCTCTTCTGTCATTCGGATTGGCAGTTCATAATTCTTGGTTACATAATTGTACAGCTCTTTAGTAGCTTCAACTTTATGTTTAAGGGCATTGGTCATCCCCGGATCAACATGACAGGTAACGCAGTCTACCTGGCTGTGGGATGATGCTTCCCATGTGGCCACCTCAGGTTTCATTATGTGACAGGTTGCACAAAGCTTCGGAGTTGAAGTTGCATAGGTCACTCCGATAAATGCTATAATCGCAAATAAGGAGACACCCATAGCGATGATTGTGAATTTGAGTATTTTTACTTTCATGGCGGACCTCCAGGCCTGGTTAATGATTGGGCTATAGGACTAATATGGTTGCTATGTAGCCTTTATCCATGAGCCTTTGGAGCGTTCCGTTCCCGGTCAAACACAATGTTATCACAAGTCCATGGTTCAAACATGTGCCAGAAGTCCTGTAATTGCACAGTCAGAACATACTATTTATTTATACCTAAATGGGCCTGTACACAGTAAAAAGGCACATGTACTTTCATACATAGTGCCTGTACCCGCCATAACACAACCAAGATAACGGAATAATTATCATTCGTCATAAAAATCTGCCATAGTATACTTCCTTTTGGTTACCAAAGACATACCTGGAGCAGTTGTTAGTATTCATAATAAATATCCCTTTCTGTTAGATTTCTATTTAACTCCAGTCATTCCCCACGCCATAACATTGTTTTGCCGGCGGTCTGACCATCTGGAACCAGATGTCCAGTTTTACCGGGGAATTATTTGTTTTCGATTTATACTGGACAGATGAATATTTGGAAAAATAGTTGGGCACCAGATTGATAAGCTGTTTAGGTTGTACTTCTACCTCTAAGCCGTCATCCATCCAAATTTTCCTGTCAGGGCTTATCAGCATTTGGACAACTGCGGAATTGGTCTCGCATTCATTATAGATAAAATATGAAATGTAATTCAGAGCAAAGGAAACCCTCCGGGTCGGAGCCTTTTGAAAGTCATCCGAAGTTATTACCGTTTGCTTTAAATTGACAAAGGTTATTGCCAAGGGGCTCACCTCATTATGTTTCGTTGATATTACTATATGAATATTTTCGAGACGTGGTTAACTAAATCAGACAATATATCAGCGATTTTTCACCCTTATTTTGAGGAACTTCTAAAATTCAAATTTCATATAATGACTTATGGATATTAAGTTTCAGGGAGTTGTTAGAACTTGAAGAGTCAAACCGTTAGTGTTTGCCTGGTGATAGAAAACGAGGAAAAACACCTGGAGCGCTGCCTCATGAGCGTAAAAAACGTGGCAGATGAAATTATAGTAGCCGATATAGGCTCCACTGACAGTTCATTGGAAATTGCCGGGCAGTATACCGACAAGGTTTTTGAAATCCGATGGCAGGAGGACTTTAGCAGAGTCCGTAATTTTGCCCTTAATAAGGCGACCAGTGACTGGATCCTGATACTTGACGGTGATGAAGAACTTGATCAGCAGTGCATAACTGCCCTGAAAGAAAAAGTCAGTGAAGGTGACTCCGAAGGTTATCTGATAAAGGTACTTAACTATTACCAATCCGGGAACAGAGTGGAAGTTTCACCGGATGTGGTTTTCCGGCTGTTCAGGAACGACAAGGCTTACCGTTTTACCGGAGTTATCCAAGAACAAATTTGTGGCAATATTATTAAGGCCAATCCCCAAGCCAAAATTTCCATCGCGGAGGACATCTGTATAGTTCATTACGGTTATTTGGCAGAAGAGATTATAGCCAAAAATAAAGCGGCACGCAATACCAGGCTGTTGGAAAATGCCGTACAGAAAAATCCTGATGACCTGCTTAATCGCTTCCATCTTGGTTTGGAATACTTTCAAGCCGGCCAGATCAGCAGAGCTTTGGGCGAATTTCTCTATGTGCTCGACAAGGTAAATTTGCAGGCCATCTATGCTCCAAAACTCATGAGGCATGTGGCCCAATGCTACTATCTCCTGGGGGACTTTGAAGACTGCCTTAATTTTATAGAAAATATATGGATGGAACACTTTCATGATCAAGGGGACTTATATTATCTGAAAGGGTTAGTATGCAGAGCCCTTGATCGCCATGCGGATGCTTACAACGCATTTAAGCTGTGCCTTGACGTATCTGCCCAGCCGGCCTATTATGCAAACTTATACTGTCAGTATAAAGATAGAGTATATAATCAGTTGGGCGAGATAGCAGAGTTTTTCACCGACCTGGAAACCGCCTTAGAATATTATACAAGCGCTCTCCGGGAGAACCCACGGGCACTCTATTCACTTGAAAGAATAGTTTCCATTCTGAATCCAAAGGATAACCCGGATTATACCGTAACAGCTTTAAACAGCGTTTTTGACCTGACTGATCCGGGAATTCAACTCAACTTAGGCCATATCTTTTTCCGGGAAGAAGCTTACATACTGGCAGTAAAATTTTTTGATTCCGCTATGTCACAGGAACCGGCGCCGGTAGAGGTACCCCTGGTAAAAGGACTGTGCCTGATGAGGCTAAAGCAGTATCAGGAAGCCCTCGCAGAACTTGAAAAGATTCCCCCGGGCAGTAGCTTTTATGGGATAGCCCAGGGCAACATGTTTCTTTGTTACTGGTTACGCAGGCACAGCAGAAAATCGGCTGAATGCCTGAAAAACCTCAAAGCAGCCGGAACAAACCCGGGATTAGCGGAAGTATTGGATAAACTTCGAAAAAAACGGAAAGTCACTACTGATGAGTTAATAAACAGTGAACAGCAGGTTTACCGGGAATTACATGAAATATTCGAAAGACTGGTTGAGTTAGGTGAATTTGAAAGATTTGATGAGGCCTGGAACTGCTTTGCAGGGCTTTATGAGAAGCCGCCGGCTAAATTGTTCGGAGATTTATATTTTAAGTACCGTTATTACGAAAAAGCCGAAAGGGAATACCGGATTGCCCTGGAAGAGAATATCACCGATACCGAAACACTTTACCGCCTGGGCAAAACTTGCTGGGCCCTGAATAACCTCTCAGAAGCCGAAAAGTATATCTGTGCAGCGGTAGAACTGGGCTTAAATTTCCCGCGTGTTAACCGGGAGCTGGCCGGGCTGTATCAGGATCTGGCTGTTAAGACTCTGGAGGAAGGCCTTGCCGCTTACCCCGGAAACCAGGAATTATCAGTTCTCCTGAAAAACATCAAAGAAAATCCCATAGAGGTTTGAAACTGCCAGGTGATAATTCATGAACAAAAAAATTCAGCGCCTTTCCCTTTGCATGATTGTCAAAAACGAAGCGAAAACACTTCCCCGCTGCCTGAAAAGTGTCCTCAGCCTTGTAGATGAGATTGTTATTGTCGATACAGGGTCCACTGATGCAACTTTATCTGCCGCAAAAAAGTTTGGCGCACAAACATACGAATATGCCTGGAATGACAGTTTCAGCAGCGCCCGTAACTACTCCCTTGAAAGGGCAACAGGGGATTGGATACTGGTCCTTGATGCGGACGAAATACTTGTCTACGACAGCGCCAACCAATTTAAACTGCTTCTCGACAGTAATAAATATGAAGCATACTTCATCAGAATTGTAAGCCTCCTGGGAGCGTCTTATGGCATCGAAACCAGTGAAAACCTTGTATTAAGGCTTTTCCGGAACTGCCCTGAGTACCGTTTTTCAGGTGCGATTCACGAGCAGGTATATCCATCGGTAATCAACCATGCCGGAGCTGAATCAGTGACAAAAGCTCCGGTAACCATTTATCATGACGGTTATCTGCCCGAAATAATTCAAAAAAAAAATAAGACCTCGCGTAATTTGCAAATAATCAAAAAGGCCCTGTACCAAAACCCATGTAATCCATTTCTCTTATACAGCCTCGGCTGTGAATATTTTTTTTCAGAAAAGTATGCAGAAGCGCTGGAAACATTTCAGCAAGCCCTGCCTTTCATCAGTACAGGAATGGAATATATACCTGACATGGTCATCAAATTAAGTCTCTCTTACTATAAAGTGGGAAAAATACCTGAAATGCTTCGTTTATTTGACAGCCTTCGCAACATATCACCCCCATCCCCCGAATTCCTTTTTTTGGCAGGGTTGGTGAGCCTTGAATCAGGAAAACCGGCTGAAACAGAACGGAACATAAAAAAATGTCTGGAGAAATTACCCGGTACTCCCGCGTCAAATCTAAATATTCGGGAACACCAGATTTACCAGATACTAGGGGAAATCTACGAAGCAAAACAATCATGGAATGAGGCCGTCAGGTTTTATTTTCTGGCCGTGAAATCCAACCCGGTTCACCTTTATCCTCTGCAGAAAATTATTGATCTTTACAAAAGACGGAAGCCCGGCCTTCCGGCAGAAGATATCCTGGGGTTCTGCCCACCCCATCAAAAGTGCTCCCTGTTAGACAGACTGAATTGGCAAACTGAGGAAGATACAGCTATTTTACTAATTCTCAGCCTTACCCGGGACATAATGCTTAGTGATTCATATATTTGCCAATCAATTAAACCAGCAGTTATTGCTGTATTTAACAGAAAAAAAACTAAAAACGCCGGTTACCGCACCATTTCGGCTATGCACCTGACAAAAGCGGTAATGTCACTGGCAAGCTATAAATATGCGGACCCCGGATATATCATAAAAACCTGCCAAAGTCTCTCAAAGAATATCAGGGATATTTTGCTGTTGCAGCCTATCGGATTAACAGAGTTATCGGATTAACCGGGGGAAAATCTGGTGAGACATTTTTGGGAACAAGAAGCATGAAACTTGAATATTTTAATAAATGAGGATTACAAAAGTGTTTTTCCTGAGGAGGATAAGGGAATGAACCTGCGCAACAAAAAAATCCTGGTTACCGGAGCTGACGGCTTTATCGGTTCACATTTAACGGAAGAACTGCTGAGATCGGGCTGCAACGTGCGCGCTTTCGTTCTATACAATTCATTTAATTCCTGGGGATGGCTGGATGAAGCGCCCAAGTCCCTCCAGGATAATCTGGAGATATTTTCCGGCGATATCCGTGACCCGCACGGGGTTTACGAAGCTGTGAAAGGATGTGACATAGTCCTGCACCTGGCAGCTTTGGTTGCTATCCCCTATTCCTATCATTCTCCAGACACTTATATAGACACTAATATTAAAGGAACTTTAAACATTCTGCAGGCCGCCCGCAAGCTGGAAGTGGCAAAAGTCGTCCACACATCCACCAGTGAAGTATATGGTACCGCCCGGTTTACCCCTATAAATGAGGACCACCCCCTACAAGGACAGTCACCCTATGCAGCCACCAAGATTGCCGCTGATCAAATGGCCATGGCCTTTTATAATTCTTTCGATACCCCAGTTGCCATCATCCGTCCCTTTAATACTTATGGCCCCCGCCAATCGGCCCGGGCAGTTATCCCTACTGTAATAACTCAGATCGCCGGCGGGCAGCACAAAATTAAGCTGGGCTCCACTCACCCCACCCGGGATTTTAATTATATAAAAGATACTGTAAAGGGCTTTATCTCTGTAGCCGAAGCAGCTGCTACTGTCGGAAAAGTAATTAATATAGGCAGCAATTACGAGATCTCTATTGGAGAATTGGTTGAACTTATCGCCGAAGTAATGCAGGTCAGGATAGAGATCCAGACTGAGGAGGAACGGCTGCGCCCGGAAAAAAGCGAGGTGGAGCGCTTATGGGCAGACAATACCAGGGCGGAAAAGCTCCTGGGCTGGAAACCCGAATATGCCGGATATGAGGGTTTAAAGCGTGGCTTGGCGGAAACGATAAAGTGGTTTAGTCAAAGCGGGAATCTTAAAAAATACCGGCCGGAAGTTTATAACTTATGAAAAAGGAACTTGATTTAAATACAATCATCAATACTTTGCAAAGGGTTTTACCTTCGATACAAAAATCAATTGCCCTGCACGAACCGCTGTTTACCGGGAATGAATGGGATTATGTCAAAAAGTGCCTGGACAGCGGCTGGGTTTCTTCAGCTGGAAAATATGTCTCCCTCTTTGAAAAACAAATTGCAGAATACACTGGAATCAAACACGTTATAGCAGTTGTAAATGGTACAGCAGCGCTACATACCTGTTTGCAGCTAGCCGGAGTCAGAGCCGGTGACGAGGTCTTAATGCCGGCGTTGACCTTTGTCGCCACCGCCAATGCTGTCATCTATTGCGGCGCAGTGCCTCATTTTGCAGACAGTGAGGAAAAAACCCTGGGTTTGGACCCTCTCAAACTGGGCAACTATCTAAAAGATATCACTGAACTGCGGACTGTCGGCTGTTTCAACAGGAAAAGCGGTCGCCGCCTCAAAGCGGTGGTGCCCATGCACACCTTTGGACACCCGGTGGATATGGACCCCTTATTAGACGTCTGCCGGAGATTTGGCCTGGCGCTGGTAGAAGATGCGGCAGAATCTCTAGGTTCATTATACAAGGGAAAGCACACCGGAAGCTGGGGACGGCTTTCCGTGCTCAGCTTTAATGGCAACAAGGTCATTACTACCGGTGGTGGCGGGGCTGTTT
Organism: Phosphitispora fastidiosa; assembly: GCF_019008365.1. Classification (NCBI taxonomy): domain Bacteria; kingdom Bacillati; phylum Bacillota; class Clostridia; order Eubacteriales; family Peptococcaceae; genus Phosphitispora; species Phosphitispora fastidiosa. Next base: position 42,981 of record NZ_JAHHUL010000023.1, read on the forward strand.
TAACTAATGACTCTTCTCTGGCCGTTTTGGCCCGGCATCTGACCACACAGGCTAAACTGCCCCATCCCTGGGCGTTCCATCATGATATGGTGGGATATAACTATAGGATGCCCAATATCAATGCAGCCCTGGGCTGCGCTCAGCTCGAAAGGTTACCGGAGTTTATCAGGCAGAAAAGAGCTCTGGCTTTACGATATCAGGAAGCCTTTGCCGGAATTGAAGGGGTCCGGATATTCAAAGAGGCGGATTTTGCGCACAGCAATTACTGGCTCAATATACTTCTTCTTGATGAAGGTTACTCCGGTAAACGCGAAAAATTACTTGAATTAACTAACCGGCAGGGTATTATGACCCGCCCCCCCTGGACCCTGATGCACAAACTGATCATGTATCAGGATTGCCCAAGAATGGATCTTGCCTGTGCTGAGAGTCTGGAAAAAAGACTCATTAATCTTCCGAGCAGTGCATTTCTCGCTGAGTGAAATAGCTTTAAGGATGTGGGTAAGTTGAAACAAGAAAAGTTACTCCTGGAATTAGTACGGCAGCAGGCGGAAAAAAGTTCTTTTTACCGCAGTTTATATAAGGGACTTACCATTGATCATTTCACTGATATCCCATTTACTACCAAACGAGTGTTACTAGACGATCAATTACAGAATCCGCCTTTTGGCACCAATGTCTGCGTGGACCGTAATAAAATTGCCCGCTTGCACAGAACCTCCGGAACCACCACACGGCCGCTGACCTTGGTACTGACAGCTCATGATGTGGAACAGGTTATCCTTGCCGGCAGCCGGGCCTTTCGAACTGCCGGAATGGATGACAATGACATAGTTTTCAATTGCATGAATTATTGCATGTGGATGGGCGGCTTTATGGACCACCAGAGCATGGAAGCAACCGGAGCTGCTGTTGTACCCTACGGCGTCGGAAAAACAGAAAATCTCATCGATCTGCTTTTGGAAATCGACAGCCCGTGTCTTCACTCCACGCCTTCCTATCTTGCTGCAATTCGCAAGGTCCTGCATGAGAAATATAGTTTGCCGCCGGAACGCCTCGGACTGAAAAAAGGCTTTTTTGGCGGGGAGGCCGGCATGCAGGATGCAGGTTTCCGTAACAAAATAGAGGCTGAATGGCAAATGCAGGCAATCAATGCCAACTATGGAGTTTCAGAGGTTCTCAGTATCCTCGGCGCCGAATGCAGCCGCCGGGATGGGCTTCATTTTACGGCTTTGCCTTTTTTACATGTGGAGATAATTGACCCGGCAAGTGGAACAGGGCTGCCGCTGGCAGCGGGCAGTTGCGGTGAAATGGTCCTGACCAACCTGGTGAAAGAAGCACAGCCTTTGGTCAGATACCGTACCGGGGATATTATTGAAATTGTGGCCATAGATGACTGCCCTTGCGGAAATGAAGGCTTTCGCTTCCTAACCCGGGGGCGAAGTGACGACATGCTTGTTATTAAAGGAATAAATTTTTATCCGGAATCCCTCCGCTCCCTGCTGTCCCCCTATCCCGAGTGTACCGGAGCCTATGTTGTAATGGTCCCTAACCGACAGCCCATTGATGAAATTGCCGTCAGGGTACAAGTGCTGGCCGGAAAACAGGACCATACTACCCTGGCTGAAAAGCTTAAAAAAGAAATCCGGGATAGATTATTTATTACGCCGCAAATCACCCTGGTCGAAAATCTGGCATACGGGGAAAACAAAATCAAGCTGGTGGAAAGGTGGAATTAGCCGTGTATACACTAAAGCGGAATCAAGTCCTGCCGCAACTACCGGCCGGAGTAAAACTGAGGCACGTCCACTGGATGACAGAGCAAAAGGGAGGATAACACCAAATGCCGGATGGGAAGAAAGCCGCCTTTAAACAGAAGGTGTCGGAATACCTCAAACATCTGCTTGCCAGAATCAGGAGTGAGTACGGGGAAAAATCCCCTGAATATGATGCTATATATAACCAGTATTTCTATTCGCCGCTGGAAGACATGGTGGAGCAAGAGCATAACCTGAAGCATTACGAAGCGGCGCTCACCAGCAAGGGAGGATTACCGCGCGGCCTGGAAAGGCTGTACAAACGGCAGCTTGTGATCGACCTGACAATGGTCTGTGCTGCCCACTGCCGCTATTGCCTGCGCTCGAACTATGACCCGGTGCGAATCAAAAGAAGCGACATTGCAGGAATTGTAGCTTATATCGCATCTGATGAGTATCTGAAAGAGCTGCTGGTCACAGGCGGTGACCCCTTGATGGTGCCACATTTGCTGATGCAGTTAATTTCGGAAGTGGTCCAAAAAGCTCCCAATATTCAAATTATCCGGATTGGTACACGCCTGCCGGTTCAATCTCCGGATAAATTTGATGAAGAGCTGTTCAATTTTTTTAAGTCATATCAGGAAAGTGTCAGCTTTGAATGTGCCATTCAAATCAACCATGCCATAGAATTACAGGAACAACCCCGTAAAATTATTGAAGACCTGCAGAAATCCGGGGTCCGGATTTACAGCCAAAACGTTTTACTAAAAAATGTCAATGATAAGATCACCGCATTGGTGGAGTTATATGACCATCTCAGATATTTGGGCGTAGAAGCACATTATCTCTTTCATCCTGTTCCTTTAATCGGTACCCACCATTTCCGCCCCAGTATTGCCAAAGCCCTTTCCCTGATTAAGGAACTGACATCATCAGGCCGGATATCCGGCAGAATCAAACCAATGCTATCATTAATGACAGATGTTGGCAAAGTAACCCTCTATGAGGGGACCCTCGGCGCAAAGGACGAACAGGGTTATTTAGATATCCAAACCAATTATCAAATTGAGGACAGATTACGCTGGAACCCGGATTACCTGCTTCCAGACTCGGCCCGGGTAGATGAGTGGGGGCACATTATTGTTAAATATCTTGATGGCAGTGATGACTGATGGAAAAAGAAATGATTATCCTCATTGGCTGCGGTGAACATGCCCGCATGGTCATCGACAATATCGACCAAATGAAAGACATCGAAATATTTGGCTTAATCGCGGCAGACAAGGCGGAGACCGGCAAAAAAGTAATGGGGTATGAAATCATCTGCTGTGATGATGACATCGACGTATTGTTACAGGAAAACCCCGATATCTCCGGATACTTTCTGGGAGTCGGAGACATGCGGACCAGGCAGCGCTTAGCGGTAAAGTATGATCATAAGATCAGAGCCGTCAACATAATCCATCCGGCAGCCATTGTATCACGCTATGCCACAATCGGAACGGGCAATTTGTTTGAAGCCTATACCAAAATTGCCAATGGTGTGATGCTCGGTTCTCATTGCATTATCAACAGTTTTACCAGTGTAAACCATGACCAAATTATTGGCAGCAATGTATTGCTGGCCGGTAATGTCAGCATGGCAGGCAAAAGTATTGGTGATAATACCCTGATTGCCGATGGCGCTTCCATCGGTTTTAAAAAAAATGTGGGCTGCTGCTGTATTATAGGTGATGGTGCGGTAGTTACCAAAGACATCCCTGATTATTCCATCGTCTATGGCAACCCGGCCAGAAGGGTCAGAGAAAATGTTTGGGAATAGTAAGATGCACTTTGGTCAGGGTAAGGTATACATCATTGCCGAAGCAGGCGTGAATCATAACGGCTCTCTGGCTATGGCTAAGGAATTAATTGAGTCAGCTTGCCAGACCGGTGCGGATGCCGTTAAATTTCAAACCTGGAAAACAGAAAATGTCATTACCCGTTCTGCGCCAAAAACAGCCTATCAGCTTGAGCAGGCAGGCCTTGATACAGACCTGTTTACAATGTTAAAAAGGTTGGAACTGTCCTATGCTGATTTTGCTAAGCTGAAGGAATACTGCGATGCCTGTGGCACAGCCTTTCTCTCAACAGCAGATGAATATGAGAGCGCGGCATTTTTGAACACCCTGCAGGAATTTTTTAAGATCGGGTCTGCGGAATTAACAGACTGGCCCTTTTTGCGGAAAGTCGCGGCTTTTGGAAAACCGGTGCTCCTTTCGACGGGAATGAGTGACCTTGCCGAAATTTCGGCCGCCCTAAAAGTTCTTAGCGAAAGCGGCCTGCCCAAAGAGCAGGTTGTTGTGTTGCATGCCAATACCGAGTACCCGACTCCCTTTGCCAATGCAAACCTGCTTGCCATCAGGACTATTGCCGCAGAACTTGGTGTCAGGACCGGATATTCCGACCATACGCCAGGGATAGAAGCTGCGCTGGCAGCAGCTGCCCTGGGCGCCTGCGTAATAGAGAAGCATTTTACGCTGAACAGGGAATTACCGGGACCGGACCACAAGGCCAGTATCGAACCGACAGAATTCAGGAAAATGGTTTCCGGTATCAGAAAGATTGAACTGGCTCTGGGAACTGGTGTCAAAGCGCCCAGCCCCGGAGAAAAGAAAAACATCCCATTTATCCGCAAGTCAATCGTCGCCCTAAAACCGATTCGAACAGGCGAAACCTTCAGTGAGGAAAACATCACGGTGAAAAGGCCGGGCTTTGGTATCAGTCCTATCCATTGGGATCAGGTGATTGGGCAAGTTGCAGACCGGAATTATGAAAAGGATGATTTCATATGCCTTTGAAAAGAAAAATTTGTATCATCACAGGTTCGCGCTCTGAATATGGCTTGCTCCGGTGTCTGATCAGAAGGCTTGATGAAGATGAGGACATTGATTACCGGCTTATTGTTACCGGAAGCCATCTGGCTCCCGAGTATGGCCTGACCTGGCAGGAAATTATCAGAGATGGCTTTGAAATAGCCAAAAAAGTGGAAATTCTTTTATCCTCCGATACCCGAAAGGGGACCTGCAAGTCAATGGGATTGGCGCTGATGGGAATGGCTGATGCCCTTGAAGAGCTCAGACCGGATATTGTTGTTGTCCTGGGAGACCGGTTCGAAATCTTTGCAGCAGCAACAGCCGCCATGGTTTGCGGATACCCCCTGGCCCATATCGACGGCGGCGAATTGACAGAGGGGGCATTGGATGATTCCTTCCGACATTGCATCACCAAAATGGCCCATGTGCATTTTACGGCAACTGAAGCGTACAGGCAGCGGGTGATTCAACTGGGTGAAATGCCGGAACGTGTCTATAACGTTGGTGGCATCCATGTGGATGCCATAAGAGATATTCCCCTGTTACACAAAAAACAGGTGGAGACCAAATTAGGTACTCCTCTGAGTGGAAAAACGATTTGCGTTACCTATCATCCCGAAACATTGAACACCCATAATCAGGAAAGTAATATCCGGGCATTGCTGGGGGCTTTGATGATGCTGGCTGACACAACAATCATTATTACTCTGCCCAACGCCGACCCCGGAAGCCGGACCATCATTGAAAAAATACGGGAATTCAGTCAAACCGAAAATGTTTATATTTTTGAGTCCCTCGGACATACCTGTTATTTGTCGCTGCTGCAGTATGTTGATGCCGTTGTCGGCAATTCTTCGAGCGGTATAGTTGAGGCGCCTTTATTTGGTATTGGCACTGTCAATATCGGAGGCCGCCAGAAAGGCCGGGTTGCCGGAGAATCTGTAATAAATGTACCTCATAATAAAGAAAGTATTTACCAGGCTATTCGCCGGGCCCAGTCCGCTGAATTTAAAGCGGGACTGAAGTCTCTGGCAAATCCTTATGGAACTGGAGGAGCCGCAGCCCGTATCAGGGATATTCTTAAGCAAATTGAGCCGGAAGGCCTGACCAGGAAACAGTTTTACGATTTAAGGTGTAACTAAGTTTGGCGGAATCCCCTGAAAGAACTGTCTTTTTCGAGATACAACCTGCGCAGCGTTTCCCCGGCTTTTTGTATCTGCATCTGGTAATAATCTGTAATTAATTTTTGGTTAGCTTCATACAGGAGCCTGTGAACTTCATCATCACTGAGACCGGTAAAATTCACTGACAGCAAGTCGGAATTCACATGCTTATGCTCATAAAAATCTTCACAGTCTTTTAACAGGCCTTTCGCAATGGCGTAATAGTATAACGGGGACCCGGGATAAGGGGTTACCGGTCTAATGGTTCTCATCTGGGCATGATCAGTGTATTTTAACAGGAATTCAACCCCTAACCTTAGTGACTCTGCGTTTTCGCCAATATTGCCAAAGATTATATTAAACCCTGGGCTAATTCCTGCAGCCAAGGTGTTTTCTATGCCGCCAGTAATCTGTTTTACGGTCAGGGCTTTATTCATATTGCGCAGGGCCTGTTCATCCAGGGATTCGATGCCGTAGTTAATAAAAACACATCCCGCCTCTTTCATCAGTTTCAGTACATCCGGTTTGGCATAATTAAGCCGGCCGTTGCAGTCCCACTTAACGTTAAGTTTATGCTTGATAAAACATTCACAGATTGCAACAGTCCTATGCGTTGAGCTCATCAATAGCTCGTCAGAAAAGGTTATAAAGGAAATCCGGTAATCTTTTTTCAGACGCTGGATTTCTTCAACTATGCTTTCCGGGCTTCGTCCCCTGAAGCCCTCGTCCATGCGATAGCAAAAATTACACTTAAAGGTACATCCCCTTCCCGATAAGACCGGCATCCAGCGTTCGCTGTTATTGATATGGGGCACCCTGAGCAAAGCATAATGGTCTATCGGGAACAACTCCCAAGCAGGATATGGTATGCCGTCTATATCGGCAATTAAATCCTGCCGGGGCGTCTGGATGCAGGCCCCGTTTTCCAGAAAAGCTATGCTGTTTACCGAGTGCAACGGCTTCTTTTGTTCCAGCGCCTCCAAGAGGTTAACAACAGTTATCTCGCCTTCTCCAATAACAACAGCATCTGCTGAAGTTTTTCTTAAAAAATAATCAGGTTCCGGTGCAGCCAAATGTCCCCCCAAAACATAAAAAGGCCGGTGTTTGGCTTGATTAACAGCCTCGGATATCTTTAACACCTTCCGGTATTGGTAATATCCTCCACACGCACTGACCCCAATAAAGTCATAATGTTTCTTATCTAATAAAGCGGTTAAATGGGATTCCGGCCAATGATAAACGTCCTGGTTATAAATTTCAACCTCATGACCGGCCTGAAGACATGCTGATGCAATATACGCCAACCCTTGTGGAAACCAGGAAATGAAAGAGTCGTTATCATATGCCACTAAAAGTATTTTCATTTCTCTCCTCCTATTTTATCCTCATATTCTCTCGGAAATTCTACATCCTCAAAGCACATCTTGTATTAAGTTATGCCCGGACAATACGGGTTATGTTTCAATGACCTGCTGGCTGCGCACTATTTCTGTGATAATCACATATTATGAAATACATCATGTAAATAGTAAGAAAAGGGAACGTCACATGTGGAGAAATGTTCTTATCACCCCTAAAACTCCTATAGTAAAAGCTATAGATATAATCGACCGGTCAGGTTTGCGAATCGCTCTGGTGGTCAATGATAACGGCAGGTTACTGGGGACTGTCACCGATGGTGATATCAGGCGCGCAATTCTCAAACAGCTAAGCCTGGATGAAGCTGTAAGTGTGGTCATGAACCCGGCCCCCAGCTATGTTTACAGTGAGCAATCCCGGCAAAATGCCATCCAGCTGATGAAAAGTAAAAAACTTCATCAGATCCCTGTTCTCGATAAAGGCCATCACGTAGTTGGGCTGGAAATTGCCGATGAACTGTTCGCCCCCCCTTCTCGTGACAACTGGGTAATGCTCATGGCCGGCGGGCTGGGACGCCGCTTAGAACCACTCACAGAAAACTGCCCTAAACCCTTGTTGAAAATAGGCAATAAACCGCTTCTGGAGACAATCCTGGAAAGTTTCGCCGAACAGGGATTCAGGCATTTCTATATCTCGGTGAATTATAAAGCAGAGATGATTAAAAAACATTTTGGGGATGGTTCCCATTGGGCGGTAGACATTAAATACCTGCAGGAAGGTAAGTCTTTGGGCACGGCCGGCGCCCTGGGACTGCTGCCCGCTAAACCGGAAGAACCGCTGCTCTTGATGAATGGGGATATCCTGACCAAAATGAACTATGGAAAATTGCTGGATTTCCACTATAAGAATCTGGCCGAAGCTACTATCTGTGTTAAGGAATATAACAACCAGATACCCTATGGGGTAGTCACTGTTAAAAAAGACCGGCTCCTGAAAATTGAAGAAAAACCTCAGCACCATTTTTTTATTAGTGGAGGAATCTACGTGTTTAATCCTGCCGTTCTTGATTATGTCCCACATGGCTCAAGTTTGGATATTCCTGATCTCCTCAGAACACTTTTGGCACAAGAAAAAAAGATAGCTGCTTTTCCCATTCGCGAATACTGGATAGATATCGGGCACTTTGATGATTATCAAAAAGCCAATAATGATTTTGCGAAGGTGTTTAAATGATAAACAACAATAAGGTTCTTGGCATAATCCCGGCACGGGGCGGTTCCAAGGGCATTCCCCGCAAAAACATTAAACTCCTGGCCGGTAAACCATTAATCGCCTGGACTATAGAAGAGGCAAAAAAATCTCAGTACCTGGACCGTTTGATCCTCTCCTCTGAAGACACAGAGGTCATCACAACGGCAAAAACATGGGGGTGTGAAGCCCCCTTCGAGCGCCCGGCTGATTTGGCCCGGGACGATACCCCGGGGATAGAACCCGTAATCCACGCTTTGGATCAATTAGATGAGCATTATGACTACGTAATCTTGCTACAGCCAACCTCCCCCCTGCGTACTGTCGAGGACATTGACGGCTGTATCCGTTACTGCGTCCAGGAAGGGGCGCCGGCCTGCATTTCGGTGTCTTTAACAGATAAACACCCTTACTGGATGCATACCATAGATGAACGCCACCGTTTACATCCCTTGCTTCCAACAGCTCAGGCAATCCAGCGGAGGCAGGACCTTCCCCCTGTCTACCTTGAAAACGGAGCAGTTTATGTTGCCCAAAAGGACTTCTTACTTAAAATGAAGAGCTTTACCACCGGGGAAACACTGGCTTATATCATACCTCCTGAGCGCTCATGGGATATTGACAATGAATTTGATTTCTACTACTGTTCACTGATAAAAGGAGGATATCATGACATTACAAGCTAATCTGGAAATATTGAAGGTCTCTTTTCCTGAAACATGGCAAAAAATTTGCGAACTTGAGACCACTTTGGATAAAAATCTGGTTAGGGTAGTAACTAACAAAAAAGCAGCGCCCATTCTTCAGGTTGGGCAGGTATATGTTCATGACAGAAAAAATCCCCGTCAGGACGCGAAAAATTTTATTGAACAGTTCAAAAACATCCCTGAACATTCGGACATCCTTTTTTACGGAGTAGGATTGGGCTACCATATAAGCGCTTATGCAGAAAAATACCCGGATAAATCTTTTTCCATCTACGAACCCGTTCCTGAGGTGTTTTATCAGTTTCTCTGCAATACAGACCTGCAGCAGTTCCCTTTTCATCTCGTCAAAAACATTCATCTTGAATCCAGCCAGGATGACCCAGAGAAGTTTTGCAGAAACCTGGTAACGCGGGTTAGAAAATCAATACTGATTATCGCCCTTCCCGCTTACCACAGTCTATTTCCTAAAAAGAGCCAGACATTCTTTAACCAGTTTACAATTCATTTGAATGAGCGAAAAATGGAACTGGGCCCCTATATGATATTTCAAAAACTCTGGACCACTAACATCGTAAAAAACTTCACCCATGTTCTAAATAGTCCTAACGTCCTGCTGGGGAAAAGGAAATGCTTTTTTAATAAGCCTGCTATTTTGGTGGCCTCCGGGCCTTCACTGGAGGAGGAAATCGAAAATTTGAGAGAAATCAGGCAAAAGGGACTGGCTTATATCTTCTCCGTCGGAACAGCCCTCAATGCTCTGGTCAAACGTGGCATATATCCCCATGCAGCCTGCACCTATGACCCCAGCGAGGAAAACCAGATTGTGTGCAGAGAAGTCCTGGAAAAAGACATCAAGTCCATCCCCTTGCTTTTTGGCAGTACAGTGGGTCACGAAACTGTGGAAAAATACCCGGGCCCCAAAATGCATATGTTGATCAGCCAGGACTCCTTAGCGAGATTTTGTTTAAAACCCCAGGGGTCTGAGAGCCTGGACTTTATCAATGACGCGCCATCCATTGCGGTGATTGCCCTCCAGCTCCTTTATAAGCTGGGATTCAACCCAATCATCCTGGTGGGGCAAAATCTGGCTTATCTGGACGGTAAAAATTATACCGACGGGTCAACCTATCCCTCCCATGAAGCCTGTCAAATGCATCTGAAAAACGCAACCCTGGTTAAGGATGTAAATGGCAACGAGGTCCCTGCCAGTGAAACTTACATTCGTATAAGACTACATATCGAGAACTACCTTCGCGATTATCAGGATGCCAAGGTAATCAACACAACAAAAAGGGGCGCTCATATTGAGGGAACAAAGTTTTTGCCGCTGGATGAGGTCATGGGACAATATCTGCTTTCCCCTGTGGTAGAAAAAGATTGCTGGCATCTTTCAAGTCGTAGTTATGACCTGGATTATTTGTTTGAACAAAACAACAGCATGAACACTGCCTGTACACAGGTTACCCAGCTGCTGGAAAAATGCAGGCTGGACCTTGATAACATCGTTTCACTGGCTCCAAGCGGTGATGTGGTGAATATCGAAGAAAGCTATAACCGGTTTAATCTTAGTATGGAGAATTTACGGAAAAATTTATTTTTTGCCAACTTAATCACTCACATGAGCCGCGTAGAATTGCAATTTCTGCTCCAGGTTATTCCTGAGATTTCCAGGGAAAGAAACCCCTTGCGAAAAGCTCACATGATGGAAAAAGAATTCCGTAGTTACCTTGATGTTTGCGAACAGGATATCTACTCCGTTATTCCCATCTACCAGGAATTGAATCAAAAGCTGGATCAGTTTAACAAAGTATATTCAGTACGCAAGAAAGCTGCCAAAACCAAGGTCTTGCTTCTGGTCTGTGATGGTATCCTCACCGACGGGTATGTCTATATTTCTGCAGCAGGGGAAGAATCAGAAAAGTTCAGCCATAAGGACCGTGCAGGTATACGCATTTTAAGAGAAAAAGGTATTCAGACCCTGCTGATAAATCCCGAAGCCAGTCCGCTGTTGAATCAAGCAGCACAAAAATTAGAAATTGATACAATAACATCAAACAAAAGGGAAATAGTAGACACTACCCTGGCAAAATACTCGCTCAATATATCTGAAATTGCCTGCATTTGCAGTAATCCAAGAGATTGGGAATTGTGCAGGAAGGTGGGATTAAGCTTTGCCGTGAAAGATGCTTCACCCGAGGTGCAGCAGAATGTTGATTTTGTACTTACGGCAAAGGGGGGCCAGGGTGTGCTCTGGGAAATTGCCGACTTGCTGACCAAAGACCTGAGATTCTAACCATTAAAATCAAAAGAGGGGAGCTAAGGGCTTGTTGATAGATGCTAAAAATGACAAATGGGGGTTGACATATCTGGAGGTCTTCGAGCTGGAAAACCAGAGGAACAGTCAACCCCTTTTGCTTTCATTGAATTTGTCAACTAGCCTTAAGAATACTAGTTTTGAGCCTGGAAGGTTTGATACAGAGTACCACTGCCTGAACCGGGATTGATATAATACAGACGTGCGTATCTTGGTGTTACACCTGTGGTTAAGAAAAGCCAGTTTTGCGATGCGAAGTTTCCGCTGGAATCATAGATATAGTCCCCACCGGAGGCAACACCGCCGCTTACTGCAGATTTCTGCAGAATAACATGGACATCGGCTCCAATAGAACCGCTGTATTCAACTGCCAGGGTCCATGAGCTATAGCTTAAGACATCAAAGGCGCCGCTAACTTCTCCTGAGGTGCTAGGGGTAACATCAGCTGAGTCAGGACCGGAATCCACGATACTATGCCCACTGATGGCGACACTTCCACTGATATCTACAGCGCCGCTGATACTGGCTGTTACTGCGCCGCTTATCCCAATGGCGCTGCTGGATGTGATTTCGATTGGACCACTAACGGCGACACTTCCACTGATACCGGCTGTTACTGCTCCACTTATCCCAAT